>CABSEO010000210.1 GCA_902476665.1 uncultured Emergencia sp. | reverse complement strand
ATACCGATGGCCGGCATTCCCATACCTGACGCCATAACGGAAACCTTCTTCCCCTTATAGGTGCCTGTATAACCCTGTACTCCTCTCACATTGTTGACAAGCACCGCATCCTCAAGAAAATTTTCCGCAATGAATTTTGAACGAAGCGGATCTCCCGGCATCAGAACAGTCTCGGCAAAATCACCCAGTTTGGCAGAAATATGTGGTGTTGGTATATTAGACATATAATCATCTCCTTTAGCCTTAAATGATATCTACATTTTAAAGGAAAAAACCTGTCAGGTCAAACCTGACTTTAAGGTAAATCCTGAAAATTTTCCCCTTTACTTCCCATGACATTCAGATCATTTTATAAGATAAATTTCTGGAAAAGCACTTTATTTTGGCGTCTGTCATGTTATAATATCCTCGCTGCCTATACAGCTTTTTTAAATCGTTCAATATAACTGCAGGAGGTTTAACTATGAAAAAGAAAATCTGCATTTTATATACAGGCGGAACTATCGGTATGGTTCCCACAGAAAAAGGCTTTGCGCCCAAGCAGGGATACTTCAGAGAAGCCATATCGCATATAGCCGATTTAACTTCTCCCGCTATGCCTGCCTGGGATTTAATCGAGTTCAGTCCCCTGCTGGACTCCTCTAACATTGCCCTGGAGCAGTGGAATCAGATCGGCCGGGCTATCCGTGACAACTATGACCTCTACGACGGGTTTGTGGTACTTCACGGCACCGACACCATGGCTTACACCGCCTCGGCACTTTCCTTCATGCTGGAAAATCTGGCAAAGCCGGTTATCGTTACAGGATCCCAGATCCCGCTGTGCGAGCTCCGCAGCGATGCGAGAGACAATCTGATTACATCCATGCTCATCGCCGGTCAGGGAGTCGCCTGTGAAGTATGTCTGTACTTCGGTGGAAAGCTTCTGCGGGGAAACCGTTCCACCAAAGCCTCCGCTGACGGGCTGATCGCCTTCGACTCGCCCAACTTTCACCCCCTGGCTGATGCCGGCATTGACATCACCTACAACAGAGCCGCACTGCGGCCTGTGCCTTCCGGTGCCGCTTTTTCCCTGACCGAGTTCCGTCAGACATCCATCGGTGTGCTGAAAGTCTTTCCCGGCATTCAGTTCAGCCTCTTTGAGTCCATCATGACGGAAAGCCTCAAAGGCATTGTCCTTGAAACTTTCGGCGCAGGCAACATCCCAAGCTACGATGATGCACTTCTGCCCATTATCCGAAAGGCATTTGAACACGGCTCCATCATTACAGTATGTTCTCAGTGCCAGCAAGGCACTGTAAAACTGGGCACCTACGAAACCAGTTCTGCCCTGACCCGTGCAGGAGCAGTCAGCGGTTACAACATGACCACTGAAGCCGCCGTCGCCAAGCTGTATTATCTTTTCAGTCTGAACCTTCCGAAAGAAGAAATCAAGGCGAAGATGGAGGAGGATCTTCGGGGCGAGCTGACAAAATAAAAAAATCACGGATAAGATGGCCTGCAGTTCTTCCATTCTTTTTCATAATACAAAGTCACCACAATTTGAGTTTTTGTAAAAAACGAGTATAAATATTTACCATTTATTTATCCAAAAACGACAAAAAAGACTGATATGTGTATATAATAGCCTCTTTTTTCCCATTTAAAAAAAGAGGCTATATACTTATTTTGCTATATTTTTTTATTCTGGATAACAACATGCCTGAGTTTATACTCATCTCTCTGTTTTTTTCAAATCCCGGTTAACAAAGTTGGGAGATGTACCCGATAACGCCGGAATTACCAGTACTGATACTGTTTCCGCTTCGCAGCAAGGAACGCCGCCGAAATAAGCAGGGTTGCAGTTTCTGCCACTGGCACCGCAAGCCACACCCCTGTTACTCCTAAAAACAAAGGCAGCAGAAGCAGACACCCGATCAGAAGCACGAAAGATCTGAGAAAAGATATGATCGCAGAAATCAGTCCGTTGGACAATGCCGTAAACAGGGCCGATACGTAAATATTGAACCCTGCAAACAGAAAACTGACCGCAAAGATGAGGAATCCTGATTTTGCCAATTCAAAGACGTGAGTTCCTTTCGGCGAGAAAACTTCAATGATGAAATCACCCAGCAGATAAGAGGCTGCCACTGTTGCAAGAGACACTGCCGCTATAGTTCCCATACAGATTCTGAATATCCGCTGCAGCTGAACTGTATTTCTACTGCCGTAGTTATAACTCACCACAGGAGCTACACCACTGGAGAATCCCAGATAAACAGCGCTGAGCAGAAACTGGGCATAAAGAATGATACTGATTGCCGCCACGCCGTCTTCTCCCGCATAGTACAACATTTTATAATTATAAATCAGGGTTGTGATTGCAGAAGCCAGATTGCTGACCATTTCCGACATTCCGTTACTGCATGCCCTCATCAGCATTCTTCCGTTCCATTTGGGACGTACCAGAAATAAAAGGCCGTTTGTGTTTTTCCAGAAAAAGATCATCCCGGTTACAGACGGCACCATATAACCGGCTGCCGTTCCCAAAGCGGCCCCCTCTATGCCCATATCCATCAGACCCATGAATACATAATCCAGAATAATATTTGTCACACCACTGATGATAGTGAGCAGCATCCCCAGATTAGGTTTTCCTGCCGTAACGAAAAAGGTCATGAACAGAACCTGCAGTACTGCAAAAGGTGTAGCCAGAGTCAGAATAAAGATGTAGTCATAGGCATACTGAAACAGTCGCTGCGTGCCTCCCATCAGCACCACGATATCCCGCATAAACAGAAAATCGACAACAATACAGGCGATTCCCGCTGCAATACCGGAAAGAATGATCAGTGTAAAATTTTCTCTGGCTTCCTGTTCCTTTTTTTCTCCCAGTTTTTTAGCAATAATTGCACTTCCCCCTGTGGAAAGCATGATAGAAAAGCCGACAATCAGGCTGATGAGCGGATAAACGATGTTGATGGAAGCCATGGCGTCTGCCCCGACAAAATTGGCAACAAAAACTCCATCGACCATTTCGTAGCAGGACATACAGAGCAGAGAAATAATAGACGGAAAAGAAAATCGCAGTAAAGAGACGGTATTGTGCTCAATAGTTAAACTGTTCACTCTTTTTCAACTCCTCTATATATTTTTCTGCAGCATCACTGAAAATCTGTTCAAAAATTTCCATCTCCCTGGCAGAATAGGTTTCTGTCAGATACTGTTCTGTTTTCATAAGCGCAGCGTCATATTCCGGAAAAAGCTCCTCGGATCTGGCTTTGGGTCTAAGATAAAAAACCCTCTTGTCGTGAACGCTCTGTTCCTTCTCGATCAGATTCTGTCTCAGCATCTCATTCACTTTAATTGTAACTGCCGACTTGGAAATCTGCAGTCTCTCCGCCAGTTTACTGACAGTGCATTGAGGCAGATATGTAATCGCATCCAGATACATGATAGTGTTATAGGAAATTTTTTCTCCTCCGGAATTCCTCATAGCCAGCTCATGGATAGTTTCTTCATAATACAGACGATTTACCAGTTCCTGAAATCCCATATCTTCTCCTTCTTTCCCTGCTGCACTCTCATCTGCAGCCCATTTAGTTAACTTAATTTAATTAAATTCACTTAACTATTTTAGCATGGATTTCTCTTCCGGTCAAGTCAGATGAATTATTGTACATCGTTCTTCTGACAGAAAAAAGCCCCGAGGCATAAAGCTTTCGAGGCAGACAAAGATCATACTGATTTATTTTTTCACTATGTTACAGATTTGCTTTCTTACCCTGCGCGGATGCTCAGCAAAAACAGTATAAATGCGATAATGGTGAGGAGAAGAGTGAAAACCCCGGAAAATGTGGTAAAATGCTCCTTTGCCGGCGCCGGCTCTCCTCGTCCCGCCGGTTTCCTGCCGGTTCTGACACTCATACAGATCTCAAACAGTTCAAAACCCATAAACAGAATCAAAACAGCTCCGATCAGAATATTCTCCACAGCCGGGTTCCGAAAAAGCACCTTGTCCTCGCCTGTTAAGCTGACTATCGCGTAGATAATCATACATCCATTGAGAGCGGTCATGGCATAGCAGACCTGCTTCACAGCCAACTTCACCTCATATCTTCGATTAAAAATCAGCACCACTGCAGTGAGTATCAGGGCAGCTGCAGACATGGCAACAATCACTCCATTGCTGATTTTCACATGAAAAGACAAAATGTCAAAGGAATCCCTGGTCATACATATTATACAATAAATGACCGTGTAGGCGATCCAGACTATCTGCAGAGGATTCATCCGCACCCATTCACTTTCCCTGTCGATGCTATAATGGATATTATGGATATTCTTCATAACCACGACCCCTTTCCATAAAGATACTTTCAGCAAATGATTTCATTTGCCTTTTTCTATATCATCCATATTACTTAAAAGGAGCTGTCACCAAAGACAAATCCCCGCAGGCACCTGATCAGCTCCAGGGATTTACCTCGCCATTTGGCAGTATATGTTTTATCATAGTCAATCCAGAGAAATTTTGAAGAATCATATGTAAAAGTGCCGATCACTTTCCCGTTTTCGTAGGCCAGCAATCGAGAGTTGTCTTTTTTTGCAGAAAAAATCTTGTCCTCATCGTAACTGTATACCCAGCATTTGGTCAGATCTACGCCATTTTCTCCCGCCCGTTTCAGAAGATATGCGTCATTTATATCTACATCGACAGAAAGCAAAAAATCCGCAGGATATGACCCTTGTGA
>CABSEO010000209.1 GCA_902476665.1 uncultured Emergencia sp. | reverse complement strand
TTTTTTCCAGACTGACCACAGCATCCTGACTGAGTTTGCTGTAATAGCTGTAATCTCCTTTTTTCATGGTCTCCGGTGTCAGTTTACTTTCATAACCGTCTGCATAATAGCTGACAATTCCCACTTTTTTTGTAGTAAAGCTGTCAGTGGAAACAGCGGCGTTTCCCAGCCTGCTGAGAATATCCTGATACTCTGATCCTGTTTCCTCCTCCGAATCCCCTGTCACCTCCATAACAGTTGTTCCCTTGCGGACAAGAGTTCCTTCTTCAATATAGCGATTGGCCTTACCTCCATTTTCAGTGGTATAAACCTGCTCGTCCCTGACCAGATAAGCGGTCGTTTCGTCAGATACTTTCAGTTCGCCATATTCGATGGTATAAGAAGAAACCAGTGCTCCGGTCACCGTCGGAATGATATAAATAATCACATATAACGTGATCAATGCTATTATAAATAAAATAATTGGTTTTTTCTTTCCTTTTCCCATAAAATCATTCTACATCATTTTAGAATTTTTTCCAATACTTTATGTTCATCTTTTGATAATTCTCGCCCGTTCTTCACAAACTCTTCAAAGAGATCGGGGCGAACCTTACGAGTCAGACGAAGCGCCTGCTCAAAGCGCCACAGATGAATCTGCTTATGGTTTCCTGAAAGCAAAACTTCCGGTACTTCCATATCCCGATAAATTCTCGGTCTGGTGTACTGGGGATATTCCAGAAGTCCACTGTAAATAGACTCTTCTTTAGCAGAGGCTTCTCCTGCAAGGACTCCCGGAATCAGCCTTGCTGCTGAATCAATGAGAACCATAGCTGCAAGCTCTCCCCCTGTGAGCACATAGTCTCCAATTGAAACCTCCTCCATGTTCCAGTAATCAATGATTCTCTGATCCACCCCTTCGTAGTGACCACAGAGAATGGTCAGTTCTTCTTCTCTTGCCAGTTCCTCTATCATTGCATGATTGAGAACCTTTCCCCGTGGGGACATATACAGAATCCTCTTACCTTGTGCTCCGATATGTTCCAGCGCTTCAAAAACCGGATCAGGCAGCATGACAAGACCAGGTCCGCCTCCAAAAGTGTAATCATCAGCTTTTCGGTGTTTGTCCCTGCTGAAGTCTCTGATATTGATAAAATTAAATTCCAGAATGCCCTTGTCTGCGGCACGTCCCAATATGCTGCCTGTTACAGCTGAAAACATTTCGGGAAACAGTGTCAATACGTTGATTTTCATAGTTTTTCTGTCTTTCCTGTTATCTGTTTTGTTCAATCATGCCTTCAATCAAATGGACTCTGACAAATCCTTCTTCCAGATTCACTTCTCTGATGAATTCACTGACTGCAGGGATCATAGCCTGTCCACCGTTTTCCAGACTTATAACATAAACATCCTGAGAAGACGGCTGCAGCACCTCCTTCAGTATACCCAGCCTGCAACCGTCTTCATCACTGATTACGGCAAGGCCTTCCAGATCTCTTATATAAAAGGTATCCTCCGGCAGTTCAACAAGATCCTCCTCTGTGATGAATACATCCCTGTTTTTCAGAGATTCTGCTGCATTTCTGTCATTGACGCCCTCCAGCTTGAGTATGACCATCTGCTGCTGATACCTGACTTTTTCAATATTATAAGCTTTATCTTCTACTATAACTCTTTCCAGTTCTTCATATCTCTCTTTATAGCCGGCATAATTATATACCTTGACTTCGCCCCTCAGAGCCACTGCGTTTACAATTCTTCCGATTTTAATCTTTTCCATTTTATCCTGTTATTACTACTTAGGCACATGAAAAAACCAAAGGGCTCATCCATGTGCCTGAAATTACTGTCAGCATGATTCGTCTTCAGAGACGATCTCTACTACAACTTTTTTATTCTGTTTGGTGGCAGCTGCTTTGACAACGGTTCGAAGCGCTTTGGCAATTCTGCCCTGCTTTCCGATGACCTTGCCCATATCATCGGCTGCAACCTGAAGCTGCAAAACACTGCCTTTCCCATCATCAGTTTCTGTAACGATAACCTGATCCGGATGTTCTACCAGTGATTTTGCGATTGATTCAACTAATTTAGTCACGTCTTCTCACCGCTTTCTTTATTCAAAGATGCCGGACTTCTTGAACAGACCTTTTACGACATCTGTAGGCTGTGCACCGTTATCCAGCCATTTCTGTGCCTTTTCGCTGTCGATCTTGATTACAGGCGGCTCAGTCAGCGGATTGTAGTAGCCGATCTCTTCGATGAACTTGCCGTCTCTTGGAGTACGAGAATCAGCAACAACAACTCTATAGAAAGGCTTCTTGTGAGCACCCATTCTCTTTAATCTGATTTTTACCATTTTTTGTTCCTCCTTTTATATATTGCTTTTTATTGACTTAAATAAGTTAAACTTAGAATAAACCTCTGAACATTTTATTTCTCTTCATCGCTTTCGGATTGGAAAACTGTTTGATCATCTTTTTCGTCTCATCATAACGCTTGATCAGATTGTTGATTTTGCTGACCGGCTGTCCACATCCTGCCGCAATTCTTTTTCTCCTGCTGGCGTTCAAAATGGTCGGATCTCTGCGTTCTTCAAGAGTCATGGACTGAATGATGGCTTCCATCTGACGGAATTCCTTTTCACTTTCCTCCAGATCCACACCTTTCATCTGAGCTGCGCTCATGCCCGGCATCATTTCCAGAATCTTGCCGATTCCCCCCATATTTTTAACCTGGCCCATCTGATCCAGAAAATCTTCCAGTGTAAACTGATTTTTCTTCAGTTTCTTTTCCAGCTTTTCCGCTTTCTCCTGGTCAAAGGCGGCTTCAGCCTTCTCGATGAGAGAAAGCATATCACCCATTCCCAGAATTCTGCTGGCCATTCTCTCAGGGTGGAAAGGCTCCAGAGCGTCGAATTTTTCGCCCATTCCCATGAATTTAATCGGCTTTCCTGTTACTTTCTTGGCGGAAAGTGCCGCACCGCCTCTGGAATCGCCGTCCATCTTCGTCATGACGATACCGTCAATACCCAGCTTTTCATTAAAGCCTTCAGCCACATTTACCGCATCCTGACCGGTCAAAGCGTCAACTACAAGCAGAATCTCATGAGGCTTGACCTCAGCTTTTATCTCTACCAGTTCATCCATCAGTGCTTCATCAATCTGCAAACGGCCTGCCGTGTCGACAACGAGAACATCGAAACCTTTCTTCTCCGCTTCCCGCTTGGCCTCAGATGCAATCTTCGCAGGTTCCCTGCAGTCCCGCATGGTAAATACCGGTGTGTTGACCGCCTTTCCTACAACCTCCAGCTGATCAATAGCTGCAGGTCTGTAGATAT
Organism: uncultured Emergencia sp.; assembly: GCA_902476665.1. GTDB lineage: Bacteria > Bacillota > Clostridia > Peptostreptococcales > Anaerovoracaceae > Senimuribacter. Next base: position 1,420 of record CABSEO010000209.1, on the reverse strand, counting down.
CACAGGCACAGAGCATCGGTTTCTTCCCATGCTGCTTCAGATAATTTGCAAGTTTTCCGCAGGTGGTGGTTTTACCAGTACCCTGCAGACCCACCATCATAATGGTCGTAAACCCCGATGGAGAATAGGTCAGCTTGCTGCCGGTACCTCCCATCAGATCTACAAGCTCCTGATTGACAATCTTGATGATCTGCTGCGCAGGGGTCAGACTTTCCAGAACTTCAGCACCCAGGCATTTCTCCTTGACATCGTTTACAAAGCCTTTCACAACCTTGAAGTTGACGTCTGCCTCTAAAAGAGCCAGTTTGACTTCTCTCATGGCGTCATTGATATCCGCCTCAGTGAGTACCCCCTTGCCTTTCAGCTTTTTAAACGCGTTTTGTAATTTATCAGATAAACTTTCAAATGCCATAAATCATTTACCTCTTAAGCTTCTTCCAGACTGGTTATAACCGCCTTTATTCTCTGAAGCTCCTCTGTCAGCTCCATGTCACCGCTACGGGATGCCGCCAGCTCCTCCAGCATATGGCCCGCCTTTCTGACGGCCTCTTCCGAAGCCACAAACTTGGCGACCAGACCCAGTTTTTCTTCATATTCCCGGAGGGATTTCTCTGCAGACTTCAGCGAATCGTGAACCGCTGCTCTGGAAATACCGAACTCATCGGCGATCTCCGACAGAGAAAGGTTCTCCTCGTGATACAGTTCCATGACCTGCTGTTTTCTCTTTGTGAGAAGCTGTCCGTAAAAGTCATACAAAAGACTTGCTTCTGTAATCTCATCTATCATCTTGCTTTACTCCCTCATTTCCTGCCGGTTTCGACAGATATGTCAAGGAAAATTCCTTAACACCATGACAGTCTATCATAAAAAAAACACGGTGTCAAGAAAATTTCCTTAACACCGTGCTTTTATTTACATTTCACAATGATAAGACTGCACAAAATCCGTAATATACGGATTTTATCCTACTCTTTTCCCATCAGCCTTTGCCTGAAACTTTTCGTTTTTCACAATAAATCTTTCATGGGTTCCCTCGCCGATAAGACCTACTTCATCGTAGGCCGCCACCTTAAATACCAGCCTGCGTCCGTCCACTTCAGTCAGCTCACTCTCACAGCGGACTTTCATCTGCAGCGGTGTTGCGGAGAGATGAGATATATTCAGCTGCGTACCAACGGTTCCTTCTCCCTCTTCAAGGTAAGGTGCCACGCTTTCCCACGCAGTTTTTTCCATTAATGCAATCATTGCCGGTGTAGCAAAAACCTGCAGAGTACCGCTTCCCAAAGTCAATGCGGTACTGGATTCTGTCACCTGCAGTTCCTGTGCTCCTTTAATACCTGTCTTCAACATATCTTTTCCTCCCATAGTTTTCCTGGTATCAGTATATCCCAGCGGCGACTTTTTCGCAAGAGAAAAAGCT
>CABSEO010000208.1 GCA_902476665.1 uncultured Emergencia sp. | reverse complement strand
CGGCTTTTCACCGGCCAGCCGCTCTCTGTAAAATCCGTGTTTATAATTTATTCCCGTCATGGCAGAAATTCTTGCTATGGTAATAATATATAGGAAATCAAAGGGAATGTCAATATGAAAATTGTGTTCAGCACAAATTATTTGTGCATTTTTTTGTGAACAGTGAACAAAAAGTGTTGACATTTTTTTGTTGTAGACTATAATAAATATGTGAGTTGATAATGGCTCGCGTTATTCTGATGAGAAGGAGAGAAAGTATGAAATTGACAGGATCACAAGTAGTGACAGAAGTATTGCTCGATCATGGTGTCGATACAGTATTCGGATATCCTGGCGGAACCGCTTTGAATATCTTTGACGAATTATACAAATATAGTGACAGGATCAAGCATGTCCTTACTGCTCACGAACAGGGCGCCGCCCATGCTGCCGATGGCTATGCGAGAGCCACAGGCAAGACCGGCGTTGTGTTCTCCACCAGTGGTCCCGGAGCTACCAATCTGGTAACGGGTATTGCCACTGCGTTTATGGACAGCATTCCCCTAGTCGCAATTACGGCAAACGTTCCCGATTCCCTGATCGGTCGTGATGCATTTCAGGAAATCTGCATCACAGGAGTTACTCTGCCTATTACAAAGCATAATTTTTTTGTTAACAGAATTGAAGATCTTGAACCGGCTCTGAGAGAGGCGTTCAGGATTGCAAACAGCGGAAGGAAGGGACCTGTCCTTGTGGACATTACCAAGGATGTAACTGCTGCGAGCATCGAATTTACAAATAAACCTCCGATGGAACTGAAACCGCTTCCGTCTATGGAGAAGGAAGATATTGCGGCGATCGTAAAGCTGATCAATGCTGCAGAAAAACCAGTGGCTTATGTGGGTGGTGGTGTGGTAGCTTCCGATGCCTGCAAAGAGCTGGTAGCGCTTCTGGAAAAAGCCGATATTCCTGCTGCTTATACTCTGATGGCGGCCGGCGTTATCGGTTATGATAACGAGCTGAATCTTGGCCTTGTGGGTATGCACGGAAGTGTAGCTGCCAACAGAGCCATGGATCAGGCAGATCTGATCATTGCGCTGGGTGCAAGATTCTCGGATCGCGTGGCTTTAAATCCTGAGAAATTCGGAAGAAGAGCTAAGATTGTTCAGATAGACATCGATAAGAGCGAAATCAATAAGAACGTAATGGTAGACAAGAGCTGCATCGGGGATGTAAAAGAGTTTTTGCAGAGAGCGCTGCCTTACATAGAAGAAAAGAAGCATCAGGAATGGCATGAGAGAGTAGCCGGATGGCGCAGCAAAGAAAGGGTAGTCAGAACTACAGACTGTCAGCTGCATCCTTATGATATTATCACCAAGTTATGTGATATGACAGATGAGAATACCTTGTATGTGACAGACGTGGGCCAGCATCAGATGTGGGCCGCACAGTTCATTAAACACAACAAGGCTAAGAAGTTTATTACCAGTGGCGGTCTTGGCACTATGGGATTTGGATATGGTGCGGCTATCGGAGCTAAACTGGGATGTCCGGATGACAGAGTGATTCATATTACCGGTGACGGCTCTTTCCACATGAACTTAAATGAAGCATGTACAGCTGTCAGTGAAAATCTTCCGATTATCACCGTGATTATGAACAATAGAGTTCTGGGTATGGTATATCAGTGGCAGACAATTTTCTATGGAAAGAGATATTCCAACACTACCCCTGAGAGAAAGACGGATTTTGTTAAACTGGCTGAGGCCTTTGGAGCAGAGGGTTACCGTGCTGACACTGTTGAAGAGTTTGAAGCGGCAATGGAAAAGGCTCTGAAAGCTAAAGGGCCTGTATGGATTGACTGTACCATCTCCAGAGAGGAACGAGTACTTCCGATGATTCCTGCTAATAAATCTGTTGAAGATATGATTATCGACTAGGAGGGGAGAACGCTATGAGTAAGAAAACATTTAAGAAAGAAATCGTCAGCGTTCTTGTTCTGAACCAGGCGAACGTACTGACCAGAGTTGTCAGCCTTTTCGGCAGAAGGGGCTTTAACATTGATTCTCTGACTGTATCTGCAACAAACGATCCGACCCTTTCCCGAATCACTATCGTATTCAGTGGTACGGAGCAGTCTATGCAGCAGATTATCACCCAGACAGAAAAACTGGAAGTGGTAAAAGAGATTTATGTTCTGAATAATGAATACAGCCTGTACAGAGAGCTGTTGCTTCTGAAGGTAAAGGCAGAACCGGCTCAGAGAGCAGGCATCAAAGAAATTGTAGATATTTACAGAGGCAAGATCGTAGATCTTTCAAAAAGCAGTCTGATTATTGAACTGACAGGAACCCCTGAAAAAATCGACGGTTTTATGGATGTCATCAGTGACTATGAAGTCGTAGAGGTTTGCAGAACCGGTATTACCGGTATTGAGGGCAATACAAAATAACTGAATTAGATTTTAATAAAAAGGAGATAGATTGATATGATTAAGAAGTATTATGATCAGGATTGTAACTTAGGATTATTGGATGGTAAAACCGTTGCCATCATCGGATTCGGAAGCCAGGGCCATGCTCATGCCATCAATCTGCATGAAAGTGGCGTTAACGTTGTAGTTGGTCTGAGACCGGGCTCTGCACATGCTGCGAAAGCCGAAGCTGCAGGCCTGAAAGTTGTCGGTATTGAAGAAGCTGCTGAAGCTGGTGATCTGGTAATGATTCTGACTCCGGATGAACTGCAGGCAAAGATTTATAAAGAACAGATTGAAAAGCACATGAAGGAAGGCAATGTTCTGATGTTTGCCCATGGATTCAATATTCACTATCAGCAGATTCAGCCTCAGAAAGATATTGACGTAATCATGGTAGCTCCGAAAGGACCGGGACATACTGTAAGAAGTCAGTATGTTGAAGGAAAAGGTGTACCTTCTCTCATCGCTGTATATCAGGATGCTTCCGGAAAGGCAAAGGATTATGCACTGGCTTATGCGAGCGGTATCGGTGCAGGCAGAGCAGGTATTCTTGAAACCACCTTTAAAGAAGAAACTGAAACTGACCTCTTCGGTGAACAGGCAGTTCTCTGCGGCGGCGTTACTGAGCTGATGAAAGCAGGATTCGATACATTGGTAGAAGCAGGATATGAACCGGAAATGGCATATTTCGAGTGTATCCATGAAATGAAACTTATTGTTGACCTTATCAATACCGGTGGCTTTGACAAGATGAGATATTCTATCTCCAATACTGCTGAATATGGTGATTACAGAACAGGAAAGAGAATCATCACAGAAGAAACCAGAAAAGAAATGAAGAAGGTTCTGGAAGAAATTCAGGATGGTACTTTTGCATCAGAATTCATCCAGGAATTCAATGCCGGCGGTAAAGCTAAATTCCTTGCAACCAGAAAGAAAGAAGCTTCTCATCTGCTGTGCAAAGTAGGACAGGAACTGAGAGATATGATGAGCTGGTTAAAGAAATAAGACTGACTGAGACTTTGCCGCTTTATAGCGGCAGAGTCTTTTGCAAGAGAAAAGAAAACGAGAGGTTATTGTTATGGCAAAGAGAAGTGATAACGTAACCAAAGGTGTAGAAAAGGCTCCGATGCGAAGCCTTTTTTATGCTATGGGTTACACAAAAGAAGAACTGGAAAGACCTTTAATCGGTGTGGTTTCCGCTCATAGTGAAATTGTACCGGGACATATTCATCTGGACAAAGTGACAGAGGCAGTCAAAGCCGGTGTCAGAATGGCAGGAGGCACACCAATTATGGTGCCTGCTATCGGTGTCTGTGACGGTATTGCAATGGGGCATATCGGAATGAAATATTCCCTGGCAAGTCGTGAGCTCATTGCAGACAGTGTAGAAACAATGGCTAATGCACACCAGTTTGACGGACTGGTACTGGTTCCAAACTGTGATAAAATTGTACCCGGCATGCTGATGGGGGCACTGCGTCTGAATATCCCGACAGTAGTCTGCTCAGGAGGACCGATGATGAGTGGTCTGGTCGGTGGCGTGGAAACATCTCTGTCCAAAATGTTTGAGGCAGTAGGTGCTCGTAAAGCTGATATCATTGATGATGAAGGACTTCTGGAGTTTGAACAGAACACCTGTCCGGGCTGCGGCTCCTGCTCAGGTATGTATACCGCAAACAGTATGAACTGCCTGTGTGAGGCTCTTGGAATTGCACTTCCTGGAAACGGCACGATTCCTGCCGTTCATAGCGGAAGAATTATGCTGGCAAAACATGCGGGTATGGCAATCATGAATCTGGTGGAAAAGGATATTAAGTCCAGAGATATTGTGAACGAAAAATCCATCAGAAATGCGCTGGCTTGTGATATGGCACTGGGCTGCTCATCCAACAGTGTACTCCATCTTCTGGCAATCGCCCATGAAGCAGGGGTAGAACTGAATCTGGAGCTGTTCAACGAAATGAGTGAAAAAACACCGAATTTGTGTCATCTTGCACCGGCAGGCGGCACTCATATGCATGATCTGAACAATGCAGGAGGTGTACAGGCTGTTATTGCTGAATTGAACAAACGCGGTCTCATTGATACGACATTGCTGACAGCTAATGGAAAAACTGTAGGTGAAAATATCAAAGGTAAAGGGACTCTGGATAAAAATGCAATGCGGCCTTCAGAAGATCCTTACAGTCAGACTGGCGGACTTGCCATCATGTGGGGAAATATCGCGCAGGATGGCTGTGTTGTCAAGAGAAGTGCAGTTGCGCCTGAGATGCTGAAGCACAGCGGACCTGCCAGAGTTTTCGACAG
>CABSEO010000207.1 GCA_902476665.1 uncultured Emergencia sp. | reverse complement strand
AGCTTCTCAGCTGTGGGAACTGCGTTTGCGGCTTCCGGCACTGCCGATGATCCATATAGTGCAGCTGAAGTAGAAGCAAAGCTGTATGATGTGATTTCCGGATATGAGAAAGATATGACTGGAAACATTGATAGAGTTATAGCTTTATATAATTTGGACAGTGAGGACGACTACGATGTTCAGGTAAAGGAGGCAGCGATCAGAGAAGCTGCTGCAGAATTTATTCAAGAGCTTGTCGATGACATGGAAAAAATTGCTGATGCTGAAGTGCTCGAAGCAGATAAGGGAAATTATACTACTAACGATCTAGATGATGCAAAAGATGCAATCGAAAAAGTAGTAGTAGGTGTTGGCGCAGTTCCAGAATATACGAAGTATGAAAAAGTAGCTGATTTGGAATATGCTAGCTCACTGAAAGAATATTATTTGTATGACGAAAATGGGCATTTTTCGCCTGCAGAAGGTGCATATCAAGGCACTGGAAGATATTTTACAATCACTAAACTGAATCCTCAGCCGACAGAAGTAAAAGGTAATTTGGCAGTTCAGGATAAGGAAAATGAAGGTGGATTTGTAAAAGCTTCCGGAACCTATAGTGAAGATGTCATTTATTATGAATTTAAAGAAGTTAATACTTCTAGCAGTGAAGTGAAATTTTCTGTTGGTGCAGATGTCAGCCAATATTTCGTAATTGATGAAGACGGCAACTATGTTAAAACAAATGACTCAAACGCACAGCCGGGAACAGATTATTATGAAGCGATTACCGTACCTGCAACGGACGGACTTGATTATACCACCATCTCCGGTTTCAAAGAAGCTTTAGATGCCAGTGGATATATTGAAAAAGGTGAAACTCCACTAGCTGAAACTTACTACAAAGAAAAAGTCGAAGAAGACTATCCACTTTCTAATTATCCGGTAGATGGCTCTTACGAATATGACGACGTAGAAAATCTGACAGGACAGGAAGTTGTTGATGCAATCAAAGCAGATGCACTTGAAGCTATCAGTGAAGCTGCAAAAGAATTAAAAAACATTAAAAATCCAGTGACTTCCGACTATACTACAGCTATTGATGCATATAAAGCTGCATTTGAAAGCATTGCAACAAAAATTGCTGACGCCGGTGTTCCGACAAATGAAAAAGCTGAGGATAGCAAAACAGAAGTTGAAAGAGCTCTTTCTGCAGCAATAGCCCAGTTAAAAGCATATGCACTGGGTGCGTACACAGAAGAAATTCTGGATGACGTAGTAGATACTCCTCAGGGAACTGCAACGGAAGATTTGACAGTTTTAGCAGCTACCTATGCAAATTCTGATATCTATACAGAAAAAACTGCAACCAAAAATGCAACCTTATTCGGTGTAGAAATCAAAGATATCAAAAAAGCAACGAGAACTGAAGTATTAGCAGTAAAATCCGCTTTCATAAAAACAATGAATGATACCGTTGATACAGTTGAAAAGTCAATAAAAGCAAAAGACCTTTCAACTGTTAAGGCTGTAGAAGAAGCGGTTAATGCTACATACAATAAAAAGAAACACGAAATTTTTACTGGAACGGTAGTGTCCGCTTACAAGGTGGTTGACAAATACGATGCAGTTATCGCAAGAGGCGATGCATTAAAGGCCGCCACTAGAGCTGGTGAAAAGCTCTACGATAATGAGAAGGTTGATTCTGTTGTTAAGGTAGCTTCAGAAGATGTCTATGCAGATATGGGAGCAAAAAGTGTAGAACAATATTTCCTAGCAGCAATTAACGAAGTGTTCGATGCTGCTTATGAATCCTATAAAGATGCACTTGCTGAGTTACTGATTCCTGGTGACTATGAGTATGACAAGCTGCTGAATGCAATTGAAGAAGCCAAAGATAAATTCCAGGATAGAGTCATTACAATCGGTGCTGATGCAACCCCTGAAGCAGATAAGAAATACTGCAAAAATTATTATGCAGTAAACGAAAAAAATGCTGATGGAGAAACATATGGTAAGCTTTATGAGGAAGTAAAGGCTGATGCCGGGGAAGCATTAGACAAAGCACAGTCCTATGCAGATATTGACGAAGCAATGGCAGATGCCGATGCACAGCTGGCAGAACTAATGGTTGCGGCAGACGCTAAAGCTGTTACAGATGCCAGAATGACCTACTGCAATGCGTTAGAGGACTATGCAGAAGAAGTAAAAGATATCAAAGGAACTGAAGATTATGCATTGGGCACTTATGGTGCCGCAATAGCAGCAGGTAAAGAGCTGATCAACAATACAACTACTGTTTCAGATGTAAAATCCGCATATGAGGAAGCCAAAGATTTGTTCGATACTCTGAAAACAGATGATGAATTAGATGCTTTAAAGGAAGAGATAGAAAAAGTTCTGAATGAACTTCCTCTTGCTTCTAAAGTATCTTCTGCCGATGCTGAAATCATCGAAAATGCAAGAGATGCATATGATGCGTACATTGATACTATCGGTACTGAAAATATTTCTGTAATTGCTAAAAACAGATTAGATAATGCCGAGAATGCATTATACACGTTGGAAGCCGGAGAGCTGGAAGATGAAGTGAAAGCTCTGGCAGATAACCTTGCTAAAATTGATTTTGCTTCTGAAGATGTTGCTGTAGCGGAATTACTTGCTCTGAAAGACGAAATGACAGCACTGGCTGATAAAGTTGAAACTTTTAATCAGAAAATGGAAGATAAAGGACTTGAACTCAATGTAAATGCTGATGCTATTGTTAATGCATTAAATCTTGCCGAAGGTAGCGTTTGGTATGCTGAAGTTTACATGACCGAAGTTGCTATTCAAAAGGTACTGGATAATGATGATATCAATATGACTGATATCAATGCCGCATTTGATGCTTATAAAGCACTGACAGATAGGCAGCAATACAGAGTAGATAAAGATACCAATTATGCAGTGGATGTAATCAAATCCAAGATTATTAAGGCAGTAGAATCCCTGAAAATTACTGCATCTTCTGTAGCTGCTAAGGGTTCCATCACTGTTAAATGGAAAGTGGAAGGCGATTATGAAGCCGCAGATGGTATGAGAGTTTACAAATCCACAAAGATGAACAGCGGTTACGGTGCTACCCCTTACTTCATTACTAAGGCAGGTGCTACTCAGTACAAAAACACCAAGGAACTGAAGAAAGGTACTCGTTACTACTATAAAGTAAGAGCTTATGTTGAAATCGACGGTGTAAAATACTACTCCGACTACTCCAACAAAGCTTACAGAATCGCCAAATAAAACGATTAAATTAAAAGAAGGTCGAAATACTCGGCCTTCTTTTTATCATTGCTGCATTTTTTCAGTTTACCAATAATTTATTAATCCCACTTTTCCATCAGCAGAAAGTCTTTAATATTTCGATGCTTAATTCCATCTCTACTCATATCAAATTCATCCAAGGACAGAACATACTTGGGATAGTTGTCGGGCACTCCCCTGTAAGCCCCGAATTCCCTTTCTAGCGTCTTTTCTGAGGCAAGAAGATAAGTAACCTGAACATACAACTTTTCTCCCTGTTTTTCGCAGATAAAGTCAATCTCTTTTTCACCCATCAGCCCGACAGTGATCCGATAACCTCTGCGCAAAATCTCCATATAAACTATATTTTCCAATAGCTGCTCAATGTTGACAGTGTTTCTTCCCAGAATAGCCTCACGAAATCCATGATCTGCAAGATAATACTTTCCATTTACCGAAAGAAGCTTCTTTCCGCAAATATCGTAGCGTAATGCATTATGCAACAGGAAAGCATCTTTACAGTACCGCATAAAATTTAAAACCGTATCCGAAGACACGCTGCGATGTTCACTTTTAAAATATGCAGAAATGCTGTTGGCACTGACAGGACGTCCGATATTATCGAAAAGAAAACCAATCACCCGTTCCAGTAAATCCACATTTCGAATGTTATGGCGTTTTACAATGTCTTTTATAAGAACAGAATTATAGATGTCTTGCAGATACCGCAGTGCTGCATCCCGAGACTGCAGAAATGCTGTTGCTCCGGGCATTCCTCCAATTTCAATGTAACGTTGAAATGTCCCAGATAGCGGTTCATTAAGTCCAATATCCCTGGAGGCTTCCACAAATTCTGCAAATGAAAACGGATATATCGTAAAGGTCACGTAACGACCTGACAGATTTGTTGCCAGATCTCCTGAAAGCAGTTTTGCATTAGAACCGGTAATATAAATATCACAGTCAAAATCAAGCCTGCAGGAATTAATACAGCGTTCCCAATCTTTGACTTCCTGGATTTCATCAAAAAAGAAATATACTTTGCCTGAGAGTCCTTCTATTCTTCGGCAGAGCTCTCTGTGCAGAGTTTCAGCTGTAGAAAAACGGGTATTTTCCATTTTTTCAAAATTAAAAGAAATAATTTGCTCAGAGCTGATACCACTTGATAGAATTTCATTCTGAATTTGTTCCATCATTACCGATTTTCCACTTCTTCGGATTCCTGTAATAACTTTAATCAATTCTGAATCTATGAAAGGCCTGATTTGTTTTAAATATAACTCACGTTTTATCATACCGTCCCTCCCAATGCTGTTTGTATTATTAACTAATTTTACACTATTTATGCGAAGAAATCAATAAATCGGCAATTTTTATCTATTATAAAAGATAAAAACTACTGATTAAAAAAGTTTTAAGATTATAAATCTTAAAATAATAACTCCTTCTTCTCTGCATTGTGAACTGTCATTTCATTTGTCAGTTTTGCGCAAAAAGGCGTATAACTATA
>CABSEO010000206.1 GCA_902476665.1 uncultured Emergencia sp. | reverse complement strand
GCTGTCATGTCCCATTTGTCTCCCCTTCTCGATTAAATGAGTCAATAATTTGCCCGTCAGGTCCTCTCCCTGAAAGTCTGGATCTACGGCAACGCCCTGAATCATATCCTCCTTCAGGCTGCCGCAAGCTGCCAGACGAGCCTTATCGGACTCCTCACAGAATAATCCGGCCGTATAATTCACACCCTGAGGTACACTGAGGCCGCAGGAGGAAAGCAATCCTGCGGCCTCATCTATAAAACATGTTTTTATTTTACAGGCACATTATAGATAGTGTCAAGTAATGATCCATCTCGGTAAAGTACCTTTGCCACTTCACGATCACCCAGCTGCGGTTTTCTCGGTTTTCCGTTGAGTTTCTCCGCAGCGTCACGAAGCTCAAAAATATCCACAACCGGAAGACCTGCCTGCTGAAAACGTTCTGAAAGTTCAGGACGCAAAGGATTAACTGCGATACCTCTCTGAGTAACCAGTACATCTATCGTGTTTCCCGGGGTAGATTTGCACAGAACCTTGTCAACCACAATCGGCAGACGGGCTCTGGAAAGAGGTGCCACAATCATGGACATCTTAGCACCGGCCGCTGTATCACTGTGACCGCCGCTTCCTCCCATAATATAACCGTTAGAGTCGGTATGCACGTTCACATTAAAATCAGTATCTATTTCTGTAGCGCCCAGAATTACCACATCCAGATTATCCACGGCACTGCTCTTGGCTGTAGGGCTTGCATAATGAGCAGCTGTAACTTCCATATGACTCGGATTGGTTCTGATCGATTCCACTGCGCCCAGATCAAAACACTGTACATCATAAAGCGCTTTAAAACATCCTGTCTTCAGCATATCTACCATGTAACTGGTAATGCCGCCTAAACCGTAACTGCCTTTGATATTTTTCCGCAGCATAATATCCTGCAGATATTTGGCAGCTGCAAGAGAAGCACCGCCTGCGCCTGTCTGGAAAGAAAAACCATCCTTCAGAAGACCGGAAGCATCGATGGCTCTGGCTGCATAATCAGCAATCACGAGTCCCACCGGATCTTTGGTAATTTTTGTAGTGCCGGAAACAATGCCGGACGGCTCCCCGATTTTATCTACAGCCACTACATAATCAATATAGTCCTCAGAAATAGAAAAATCCACCAGAGGGTAATCAACAAGATTGTCAGTAATTACTACAGATTTTTTTGCATACATGGCATCTGCAAAAGCATAGCCTAAAGATCCGCAGGCAGATTTTCCGAACTTACCGGTACAGTTTCCCATAGGATCCGCTGTCGGTGCGGCAATAAATGCTACATCAATAGGAGATGCCCCGCTGATAATATCACTTGGACGCCCCCCATGAGTTCTGAAAATCACCGGTTTCTCCAGAATTCCCTCACTGATCGCACGGCCGACACTGCCTCCCATATAATCTGTTTCAATGCCGGTAATCACACCATCTCTGATATATTCAATAAAAGGCTCGTGGGTTTCAAATATGGAACTGATGTTGACATTCAAATCCCTGATTCCCATTTCACTGACTGCATCCAGAACCATGACAGCCACCATATCTCCATTGCGGAGATGATGGTGAAAAGAAACGGTCATACCGTCTGAAAGACCCGAAAGACGGATCGCTTCTTTAATATCCTTTACCAGTTTGCTCTGCATCTTATCTTCCTCCCTTCATGGCCTGTGCCGCTTCAAGCACCTGTTTTGCTCTTGCCACAATCGGCGCATCGATCATTTTTCCGCGGAGAGATACTACACCCTTGCCCTCTGCCTTTGCTTTCTCGATAGTGTCAAAGACATCCTTTGCGTACTGTATTTCTTCTTCTGTAGGGCTGAAAACTTCGTTAATAAAACGTACATGACGAGGTGAAATTGAAGATTTACCGGAAAATCCCAGACTCTTTGCGAATTTCGCATCTTCAATGAGTCCGTCATAATCCTCCACGTCTGTCCACGGTGTATCGTAAACATCGATGCCTGCTGCGCGCGCAGCCATAACCATACGAGTCCTTGCATAAAAGATCTCTTTGCCTTCTTTCGTTCGTTTGCACTGAAGATCAGCAGTTAAATCCTCTCCGCCCAGGAAAATTGCTGCAACCCGTTCATCTGCCGATGCGATTTCAAAAGCGTTTTCCACCCCCTGTGCGGTTTCGATCAGTGGAATCAGTTTGACAGTTCCTTTTTCTATCCCGTTTTTTTCTTCCTCTCTGGCGATAGCTTCTGAAAAAGTCAGTACATCCTGCGCACTGCCCACTTTGGTAGGCATGATCATATCCGGCTTAACCGGAACAATGTACTCCAGATCCTTCTGCCAGTAAGGACTGTCCAGCGGATTGACTCTGACGATAATTTCTCTGTGAAACTCCAAGGAGGAAATGGCATTTCTCACCAGAATTCTGGCAGAATCTTTTTCTGTCGGCGCCACTGCATCTTCCAAATCAAAAATCACACTGTCGGAACCCAGATAATCAGCATTCAACACCATATTTGCGCTGTTTCCCGGGAAAAACAACATACTTCTTCTCATAATCAGTTCTCTCCTTTCCCTCGGCATACCGCTGTTTCCACTCTTGCACGAATGGTACAGTCTACAGCTCCTCTGTCGCTTGCCGTCACTTTTACATCAGTTACATCAAGATCTTTCAGCGTTTGTCTGATTACCGCCTCAATTTCGGGACCGAACTGCTCATAGACCACGGAGGTCAGCGCCAGTTCCACTCCGCTGCCGCTGGGAAGCGGTTCTATTTCCACATAAATATCGCTGGATTCCATGGTTCCAGCAAATGCTTTTTTCTGAATCATCATATCTTCCTTTCTCCTGTTTCAAAAACCATATAGAGCATGACAGAAAGCGACAAAAGGTCTGCGCTGCCTCCCGGACTGAGATTTCGGCAGATACACTGCCTGTCAAATTCTTTCACCAAATCAAGACTCTCTTCGGTTCTGAAATCTGTCTGCGCAAGAATCTCTCCGGCACAGTTCCTGATATAAGAGAGTCCCTGCATACCACCACGATGGACAGCGTTACTGTCAAAAACTTTCGTCATCAGCACAAGAAGGGTCTTAACCAGAGCATTATTCACACTCATATTTTCTGCAAGTGCTTCTTTCAGTGCAGGAAACCCCCACTGAAAAGCGTTTGAAAATCCCGACAGAGCCTCTTCTCTGATACCGCCGCATCCAAAATCTCTGTACACCGCTGCACCATTGGTATCGTCAGGATCAGTCTGACCCAAAAGGGCCGCTGCAAGTTTTGCACATCGTTTCCGCAGAAGTTCCCGGTCCGTTTCCTGCAGCGGAATTCCATTTTTTCCTGCCATCTGACCCAGACAGCTGCACAGAATCCCCATGGAAAAAACAGCACCTTTGTGGGTGTTGACACCACCTGTTGCGGAAAACATGGCCTTCTCGGCTCTAAGACCTGCCTTCCTGAGCGCATCTAAATATGAATCTGATTCTGCACAGCAGCTTTTGCATCCGTTTTTTTGACATAAATTCATAGCAGAATCATCACACGCTTCGCTGAACTTCATGCCCAGAAAAGTGCACTCGCAAAAGTAGTCTCTCAATGCTTCTATACTTGCCAAAAACAGCGGATAGTCCATATCTCTATGGGCTCCGCTGTTTTCCCGATCTACAAGACCGGGCTTTGGCGTTGCGACCCCCCAGCCACAGGGCCTTCGCCGCTTTCTTTCCAATTGCCTCGGCAATGTTTTTATGCATTTTTTGCTTCCATGCAGGCAAGAATTCTCTGCATTTCATTATATACGATCATATATCCTTCATCTACACCCATACCCGGTTTTGCCAGAATCTGATCAGGCTGCGTAGCCATAGCCACATTGACGCAGACCTGAGCGGAACGGTCGGTTTCGTTGCAGGTGCCTCCCTGATAAGCTCCAATACCTTTTTCTTTGCAGTAAAGCACTGCCTCAGCGATATTGTTGATGCCTCCAAGATCAGGAGTCTTAATCTGTACCATATGACCAGCTTTATTATCAGCAAAATATTTAATATCCTCTAATGTGTTGCACCATTCGTCAGCTACCAGCTCAACACCGATTCCTCTTCTGTCGATTTCTGCAGTCAGCTCTTTCAGCGCAATCATCTGTGCTTCTCTCTCCTCAGCATCCATCGGTCCTTCAATTCTCAGCTTAAACGGTTTTGCTGCCTTTTCCAGTTCTGCAATATAATCTGCCATGGCAGTATAATTATTTACGCCAAAGGCCATGCCGATGGTACCATAAACGTCGATGTGCAGTACAGGTGTGTAGTCTTCACTATGGCGCAAAGCAATAATTCTGTCTCTCAGCCATTTTACATACTCAAGCAGGAGACCGCCATCCTTTCCAAGTTTAGTATCCACATTATTGATAAGGGCATGAGGAAGCACGTCTGCACCTTTCATGATCATTTTATCAGAATTGTCATAGCGGTTATCCCCTGACTGAGTGAAAATCGGAATCTGTCGGTACTGCGGATTCAGACCATACTCTTCTGCAATCACTTCGCACATAAGAACCTTTTTGGCCTTTGCAACAGCGTCCAGAATAGACTGTGTAACACCGTAACGGATCGCTGTATGCAGTCTCTTGCCGTCCACTTTACCAGCCTCTACCTCTGCTGCCAGCTGACGGAAAGAAGTCAGCTCTTTGCCTACAAGAACAGGTGCCACATACTTTTCAATCACAGGGATAAAGTCTTCTGCAAGAAACAGGGGATCTCTGCCGCCTGCTCCGCTATACTGTACTGCTGCACAGTCACCGTAAG
>CABSEO010000205.1 GCA_902476665.1 uncultured Emergencia sp. | reverse complement strand
TCACTTCCAAGGATATTGCTGATGAAACAAAAAAGCAAACAGGACTCTCTTTGGATAAAAAGAAAATACAGATGAAAACCCCAATCAAGAATATCGGTACATTTGAAGTAGATGTGAAGCTTTATCCTGAAGTGACCGGTAAACTCAGTGTACAGGTGACAGACTAGAAAGAGATACTGCAGCAATATTGAAACAGATGGAGGGTAAGGAGTAATACATGGTTGAAAGAATCCCTCCGCATAATTCAGAGGCGGAAAAATCTGTGCTGGGCGCTGCCATGCTGAGTAAAGACGCCCTTGCAGATGTTATCGATCACGTGGGTCCGGAGGATTTTTATGATGCGGCTCATCAGGAGATCTTTCAAGTGATGATTGATTTGTTCAGAAATAATATTTCTGTAGATATAGTCACAGTCTGCGAGGCTCTGCGAAAGAGAAACGCTCTTGAAATGGTAGGAGGAAGGGTATATATTGCGAGCCTGTCTTCTTTTGCGCCATCTACCAGCAATGCCGCCGAATATGCAAAGATAGTATCAGAAAAAGCATCCTTAAGGAGGCTGATTAAAACAGCTGAGGGAATACAGGAAAAAGGCTACGAAGAGTCAATGGACGCCGGTGATATTTTGGATTATGCAGAAAAAGGCATATTTGAAATTGCGCAGAAAGGTCAAAAAAGTGATTTTTCTCCGATTAAAGAGGTGCTTCTGGAGAACGTGGCCATGATTGACAAGGCTATTGAGACTCAGGGTCAGGTAGTTGGTCTTCCTACAGGATTTAAAAGATTTGATGAGGTGACCAGTGGTCTGCACCGGTCTGATCTGATTATTATAGCAGCAAGACCTGCCATGGGTAAGACTGCGTTTGTATTAAATATTGCTCAGAATACAGCGGTAAAAAGCAATGCCACGGTTCTGATTTTCAGCTTGGAAATGTCCAAAGCACAGTTGGGACAGAGATTACTTTCCATGGAATCAAGAGTTGAAATGCAGAAACTGAAAACAGGAAATCTGGAACGGAATGACTGGGATAGAATCAATATGGCATTGGATTCATTGTCGAGAACCAATCTGCATATTGATGACACGCCAGGGATCAGCGTGCTGGAAATGAAAAATAAGTGCAGAAGACTGAAAGTCGAAAAGGGGCTTGATCTCATCATCATCGACTATCTTCAGCTGATGAAAGGTGAGGGAAAGTCTTCAGACAGTCGTCAGCAGGAGATCAGTAATCTGTCCAGATATTTAAAACTACTGGCCAGAGAAATGGATTGTCCTGTCATAGTTCTATCGCAGCTGTCGAGAGCACCGGAACAGAGGCAGGATCACAGACCGATTCTTTCTGACCTGAGAGAATCAGGAGCAATAGAACAGGATGCAGATATGGTGGTATTTCTTTACAGAGATGACTACTATAATCCTGACACTTCAGAAAAACCTGGTGTATGTGAGGTGAACATTGCCAAGCACAGAAGCGGTCCCACAGAGACTATTGATCTGACATGGGTTGCAAGATATACCAAGTTCAGTGACAAGGCCTAGAGTCTTGAGAAACGAGAGAAGGTCATGAAAATTACAGAAGACATGCGTGTCTGCGATATCGTTAATTTAAACGATGAGACAGAACGTATTTTTAAATCATATGGTATGGAGTGCAGTGGTTGTCCGGGTGCAGCACAGGAGACTCTCCTGGAAGCGGCAGAGGGCCACGGAATTGATGTTGAAGCTCTGCTTCAGGCTTTGAATGCAGAGACGAATTCGTAAGGAGAAAATGATAAAACATTGAAGAGACAGCACTGCAGTAAGGATAATCAGAAATGAACTTTGTGAAAGAGAAAATCAAAGACTTTTATCTTCTTGATTCAAGAGTCGAGAATATTTTTATTAATGAATACATGCCGGCCGCACCGGGTGATTATGTGAAGGTATTTCTCTATGCCGCCATGTATGCGGAACACAGTCTGAATATGAGTAATGAAACTATGGCTAAACAGCTGGGTCTTACAGAGAGTCAGGTACTGGAAGCCTGGGATTACTGGGAAAAAATGGGAGCTATCAGGAAACGCTATTTTGATGGTGAAGGAAAGATAGATTTTACTGTAGAATTTGTAAACCTGAAGGAAATGATGTATGGCAAAAGCCAGGCTCCGGCAAGGGGAGAATCCAAGAAATCTTCAGGTGACAATATTTTTGGAAATAAGGCAGTAAAAGCGATGTTTTCTGATATAGAAAAGATCTTCGGAAGATCCTTAAGCTCAACAGATATCAGTCAGATTCTGTCCTGGATGGCGGATTACGGTGCTACACCTGAAATCGTTTATTTTGCTGTGAAATATTGTGTGGGCAAGAATAAAACCAGTCTGAAATATATTGAAACAGTGGTTAGAGAATGGACTGCTGAAGGGTTGGAAACCACAGATCAGATCAATGAAAAACTTCAGGAAATGGACGAGAAATACTATCGTTACAGAAGGGTATTGAAAGCGCTTGGATTTACGAGAAATGCCACCGAAACTGAACAGGAAATGATGGATAAATGGTTCGATCAGATGGGGTATTCTATGGATCGAGTGCTGGAGGCATGCACTAAGACAGCAGGGATTTCCAGCCCGAATTTCAATTATGTAAACAAGGTTTTAGAAAACTGGAGAAATGAAGCAGAAAACAGGGGTACAGATGTCAACACCAAAGTTGTGGTGACACAAGGGGTACTCAATCGATATTATGATTATCTGCGTGAAAAGGCAGAAAGAGAAGCCGAAGAACGAAAGGCTGAAGTCTATGAAAAACTGCCGAGAATCAAGGAGATCGATGATGAGATCCGCAAGATGAGTTCTCAGCTTTCCAAAGCTTTGCTTCAGGGCTCTGCAGAACAAGAAAGTAAGAAAATCAGCGGTGTAATGGACAAGCTGGCGGCAGAACGGGCAGTAGTTCTGACTGAAAATAACTACAAAATGGATTACACCGATATTAAGTATGCCTGTGAAAAGTGTAACGATACAGGAATGACGGATCTGGGAGAACGGTGCTCCTGCATCAAGCAGCGTACAGAAGAGGCGGAAATATGGGTAAAACAAAAAGAATTAGAGAAATAGGGAGAAAAATCACAAACGGTGCAGCAAAGCTTGTAACATGGCATGATAATCTGCAGGCCAGAACGGACAGACTCATTCTGATCCTTCAGTACAAGCTTATGTATTTTATTCATACAAAGAGAAAAAGCCTGTCGGAACATAAAAAAAGCATACTTGGCCATTTTGCAGGTTTTCTGCTTGTGGCCATCGCACTGGTTGCCGTGTTTAACTATGCCACCGGCTTTCAGTATTCCTATAACGGGAAAGTGCTGGGATATGTGAAGAATCAGGAAGATGTCATAAAGGTATTGAGCCTTGTAAGTCAGGAGTTGACGCAGGAGTATGGCTCAAAGGTGAAAATTGATGCCAGAGACAATATTTCTTTTAGAAATGTCATCGTGCTGGACAAGGAGATAGATGATATTGATACAGTGCTGAAACGGCTTACTTATCTCTCCGATATGGAGGCGGAGGCCTGTTGTATTTATATTGACAATAAGCCGTTTGTCAACTGTGAAAGCAGGGAAGCTGCGGAGCAGGTACTGAAAAGCATCCAGCAGGAATTTATGGAAGAAGATGACGATGATGTCGAATATGAAAAAGTGTCTTTTAAAGAAAAAGTGGAACTGAAGACTGTTGAAACCCGTCTGACCAATATCAGCAGTATTAAGGCAGCCAAAGAACTGATTTTAAACGGAGGATCCAAAGAATTGATCTATGAAGTCAAGGCAGGGGATACCTACTATGAAATTGCTGAGAAATATGACATTACAGTAGATGAACTTGCTGATATTAATCCGGATCTGGATATCGACACCCTGTTCCCGGGGGATAAAATCACAATTAATAAAGCTACTTCTGCCTTGACGGTTACTACAGTGGAAAAGGCAACTTATGCGGAAAAAGTAAAATACAAGACAGAAACCAGAAAAGATAATACCATGTATGAAAACGACTCTAAAGTAATTCAGAAAGGTGTCGATGGAAAACAGGTGGTAACCGCTAGAATTACAAGAGAAAACGGAGAGATCATCAATAAAGATGTACTGAAAACAGAAGTAATACAAAAACCAGTTAAAAAGATTGTAGTTAAGGGCACTAAGAAACTGCCGAAGACGGCTCCGACCGGAACTTTCATCATGCCTGTCAGCGGATATACGCTGACATCTGAATTCGGCTGGCGCTGGGGCAGAAACCATGACGGAATAGATCTTGCCTGCAGTACAGGCACACCGATTCACGCTTCTGATGGCGGAACAGTTGTATATGCCGGGTGGTACAGCGGTTATGGATTGTTTATTGAAATCGATCACGGCGGAGGAATTCATTCAAGGTATGGTCATTGCAGTGCACTCAACGTCAGCAAAGGCGAAAAAGTGTATCAGGGGCAGAAAATTGGAGAAGTAGGCAATACAGGCAACAGCTACGGCTCCCACTGCCATTTTGAAATTACGGTAAATGGAACGCCGGTTGATCCGTTCGGTTATCTGTAAGAGGGAAAGAAGATACATGGCAGGCAGTCGTGTGATTTCATGAAATTTTATTTTTTCACAGCATATACTTAGCAATAAAGTCATTTATGGCTCAGGGAGGTGTATGCTGTGGAAAATCATTACATTCATATTGATAATAAACAGGAAATTACAGTCAGTGACGTAGTTTCTGTAGAAGCATTTGATGAAGAAACCATTCTTGCAAATCTTGCAGAGGAAGGTCTGATTAT
>CABSEO010000204.1 GCA_902476665.1 uncultured Emergencia sp. | reverse complement strand
TTTATGCATGTTGGGATGCCCCTGAAAACGGCTGCCCAGTTTTCTCAGGCTCATCATGTCACTGACAGGATAGTATCCTCTTTCTGCAAGGGCGGCATACTGCACCGGACCTGCATGTCCTTTCGACAGGATAAACTTGTCTCTGTCTTTCTTCTTCGGATCCTCCGGATCGATATTCATCTCATGAAAATACAGGGCTGTCACAATATCTGCGGCTGAAAGAGAACCGCCCGGGTGACCGGAGCCTGCGTTATGTATTGCGCGAATGACGTCAATTCTGATTCTTGCCGCCGTCTGCTCAAGTTGTTTTTTCTCCATTTTATCCTCCCTCGCATGATTTATTTATAAGAGAGCCGATATCAGAATCGGCTCTCGTTTTAATCAATATCAGTGGCTTCTGTTCTCAGTAATCCCCAGGCTCACACTTAATGCCTGATCCACCGTCGGCAGCTGTTTTTCGCTGAGCGTACCGATGTGTTCCTTCAGTCTCCGCTTGTCAATGGTACGGAGCTGTTCTAAAAGCACAACTGAATTTTTGCTGAGTCCGCCCTCGGCGGCTTCCAATTCTACATGGGTTGGCAATTTCGCCTTTGTCTGTGATGTAATCGCCGCCACAATAATAGTGGGGCTGTATTTATTTCCTACGTTATTTTGAACTACAAGTACTGGCCTGACTCCCCCCTGTTCGGAGCCGACAACGGGACTCAGATCTGCAAAATAAAGGTCTCCCTTTTTTACTATCAAAGTCCAACACTCCTTGTCTTATTCGGTGATTTCTTTTAGCACCAGGGGCGTATAACCTGCGATATCCGCGGCGGTAAGGCCGTATTCTCCGACCTTTGCAGCGGCCAGATCTCCTGCCCTTCCGTGTACAAATACTCCCGCCCTGGCGGCATCAGCCGGGCTCAGTCCCTGTCCTGCAAGAGAAACAATGATTCCTGTCAGAACATCTCCTGATCCTGCCGTCGCCATGCCGGGATTACCTGTAATATTAATATATGCTTCTCGGTCAGAAATAGCTACCAGAGTATCCTCGCCTTTTACGACGACAATACAGCCATAACAATCCCGGAGGGACTGTCCGATTTCCAGCCTGGAGCATCCCCGCAGGCTTTCCCTGTGTAAAAGTCTTGCCGCCTCCCCGATATGAGGCGTTATGATAACTGACGCTCTGGTTTCTTTGACAAGCCGCTGCAAGTCTCTGTCTGAAGCAACAGCATTCAGTCCATCGGCGTCGATAACTAATGTTTTCTCATATTCCTTTAAAATCCGTTTCAGGATCTTCTTTGTTCTCCTACCAGCCCCCATTCCCGGGCCTATTGCAATCGCATCGTACTGCATCAGGTCATGTTTTGCCTTGTCCCATTGCTGACAAATACTTTCCGATACACAGATCTGAATAATCGGAAAGATTTTTCGGCTCGTACAAACCTTCACCAGTCCACTTCCACATCTGACAGCAGCTCTGGCTGAGAAAACGGCGGCGCCTGCCATTTCCCTGGAACCTGCAACAATCAGTACTCTGCCGCAGCTTCCCTTATGTACGTCTCTGGGACGTTTTCTAATTACAGTATGAACAAAATTTTTGTCTGTTAAACCTGCGATTTCCATATTTTTTCCTATTTTCAAAAGAAATTTGTATTACACTTTTATATAATATACAGTCCTGCGTCTATCAGAGCCCCAGTATCAGTGTTGCCATTGCAAAATAAATACTCAGAGCCACAATATCGGATACTGACGAGATAGCCGGATTTGCGATAAGCGCAGGGTCCAGTTTCAGTTTTTTTACAAGTAGAGGCACCATGCTTCCCAGTATTTTAGCAAAGATAACGATAAACAGCATTGCAATACATACAGTTGCTGCAATCACAGGACCGTTTCCGTCCAGCCAGCATACCCTGAAAAAATTCAGACTGCTGAGAATGGCTCCCAGTAAAGTACCGATACGGATCTCTTTCCATAAGATCTTCCATACATCTGATGTATCTACTTCGTCAGTGGCAAGACCTCGAATAATCAGAGTAGCTGCCTGAGAACCAGTATTTCCACCGGTACCCATCAGCATGGGCATATAAGCGACAAGACAGATGATTTCCGACAGTTTTCCCTCAAAGCGAGTAATCAGCATGCCTGTAAATATATATGCGATCATGAGAATCACCAGCCAAGGCAGTCTGTTGACTGCGTGGCTCCACACAGACCTGTCCAGATAACCCTTATCAGAATTCTCAAAGTCGATGACACCGTTCATTCGCTCAATATCCTCGGTGGCTTCTTCTTCCATGACATCTAAAATATCATCGACCGTAATAATACCTACAAGGCGATGTTCATTATCCACTACGGGCAAGGCCAAAAAACCGTACTTTTTAAAGTCTTCCGAAACGTCCTCCTGGTCATCGAATACATTTTCATACACATAATCTGTACGCATAATATCCATAATTCTGGTTTCATCAGAAGAGATAACCAGAGTACTGAGAGAAACGATACCGATAAGCTTGCGTCCGTTATCTTTTACATAGCAGGTATAGATGGTTTCTGCGTCCATCCCTACTTCCTTAATATGCTCCAGAGCCTGACCCACATTCCATTCTTTCTTCAGACTGATGTAATCCGGCGTCATCAGACTTCCTGCGCTGTTGTCGGGATAGTTGAGGAAGGTATTAATCAGTTTACGCTCATTCTTCGGTGTCTTTTCAAGAATCCGATCCACCATGTTGGCAGGCAGCTCTTCCAGAATATCGATCTTGTCGTCGAAATCCAGCTCCTGCAGAATAAAATCTATTTCTTTTTCTGTAATTGCATTAACAATTTCTACCTGATTGTCCGTAGACAGCTCAGAAAAAACCTCTGCAGAAACATCTTTAGGCAACAGACGAAACAGAATAATCGTCATATCGATTTCCGATTCTTCCGTTACCTCTTCCAGCATATAAGCGATGTCTACCGCATTAAACTTGAGAAGCTCATCTCTGGCCTGGAAATATCTTTTATCTTCAATCAATTCCAGAACTTTTGCCAAGGATTCTTCAAAAAGCACGTCTGCGTCAATAATCAGTCTGTTGTCCATTGGTCTGTTCCCCGCTTTCTTTAGTATCTCCCTGCTCTCCCGGAAAATACTCTGCGGCAAAAAGGCCGCGGGAATTGTTTATCTGCCAGGTGAAGACAGGGACTTTCTATCTGTTGTCATACTTTGTTTAGATTGTCTGTTTTGTTTAGGCGTAGGCCCATTGTCCATGTCTTCACTTCCTTTCATTCTTACATATTATGTAGACATACTTTGACATTTAATTATACCTCTAAAACATGAAATTTGGCAACCTTTTTTCCGTATTTCTGAAGATTTCACAGAGATCTTACAAGCCCTGTGAAAGGTCATCAGACAGCCGCTGTATCAGGCTGTCATATAAATCATATTGCACATCTGATCACACCAGATCAGGATAATTCCACTTTTCAACATGGCTGCTCTTTTCAGGATCGCTTTAGCAATGTACATTGCAAAATCATTGAAATTCCAGCGTTCCACAAATTATGTTTATGAAAAAAAACTTCAACTTTAGTGCACTAAACGGTTGACTGAATTTTATCAAAGTGTTATATTTAATTTATAGTACAATGTTTATAGAATATTGTATACACCATTTTTCTAAAAAATCATTAAGAGAGAGAAAAGAGGAGATCGAAATGGGAAAATTAGTTGAGCAGTACATTGAACTTGCTAAGAAAAGAAACCCTGGCGAACCGGAATTTTTACAGACAGTAGAGGAAGTACTCACTTCTATCGAACCGGTTCTGGAAGCACATCCTGAATATGTAGAAGCAGGTCTGGTTGAAAGACTGATCGAACCTGAAAGAGGCATCAGCTTCAGAGTTCCTTGGGTTGACGACAACGGCAAGGTTCAGGTAAATAGAGGCTACAGATATGAATTTAACAGTGCTATCGGACCTTACAAAGGCGGTTTGAGATTTGCTCCGAATGTATACCCTGGAATTATCAAATTCTTAGGATTTGAACAGATCTTCAAAAACAGTCTGACAGGACTGCCTATCGGCGGCGGCAAAGGCGGTGCTGACTTCGACCCTAACGGAAAATCCGACGCAGAAGTCATGAGATTCTGCCAGTCTTTCATGACAGAGCTTTACAGACATATCGGACCTCACACTGATGTTCCTGCAGGAGATCTGGGTGTAGGTGCAAGAGAAATCGGTTACTTATTCGGACAGTATAAGAGAATCACTGACAGATACGAAGGCGTTCTGACAGGTAAAGGCCTGTCCTACGGCGGTCTGGCAGGAAGAACTGAAGCTACAGGCTACGGTATCGTATTCTTTGCAAGAGAAATGCTGAAACACTGCGGCGAAGAACTGAAAGGCAAAACTGTTGCAGTTTCCGGTTTCGGTAACGTAACATGGGGTACTGTTCAGAAGCTGAACCAGTTAGGCGCTAAAGTAATCACTATTTCCGGACCGGACGGATATATCTATGATCCAGATGGTGTTACTGCCGGTGAAAAAGAAGATTACCTGCTGGTACTGAGAGGATCCGGCAAGAACATCTGCGCACCTTACGCAGAAAAATTCCCTGGCGCTACTTTCCATGCAGGCAAAAAACCTTGGGAAGTTAAAGCTGACCTGTACATTCCTTGCGCAACTCAGAACGAAATTCACATCGAAGATGCCAAGACAATGGTTGCAAACGGCTGTAAGTTCCTGTGCGAAGGTTCCAACATGCCTACTACCAATGAAGCTATTGAA
The DNA here is from genome assembly GCA_902476665.1 of uncultured Emergencia sp. Taxonomy (GTDB): domain Bacteria; phylum Bacillota; class Clostridia; order Peptostreptococcales; family Anaerovoracaceae; genus Senimuribacter. Next base: position 50 of record CABSEO010000204.1, on the reverse strand, counting down.
TACCTGAAGGAAAACGGCGTAGTTGTAGGTCCTTCCAAAGCTGCTAACGC
>CABSEO010000203.1 GCA_902476665.1 uncultured Emergencia sp. | reverse complement strand
TTCGGGAAACGGCCGAAGGTCGTATCGTACTTGAGCATATAAATCAGATAGTCACTGTCAGGGTTTCTCACATTGATACCTGCGATCTCAATTTCCGGCATATCCATTGCCGCTCTGATTACTACTCTTCCGATTCTTCCGAACCCACTGATACCAACTTTAATTGCCATAATTTACCTCCATACTCTCTCTTTTATATCAAATTAAAGTGTGTCATAAGTTAACCGGCTGCCGCTTTTCCCGGGCGAACCACTAGAATCTTCTTCGTTTGGAAGAAGATAGAATATTCATACCTTCTCTGTATTTCGCCACGGTACGTCTTGAAATATCAATGCCTCTCTCTTTCAGAATAGAGGCCATATCCTGATCGCTGTACGGCTTCTGCGGATCTTCTCCTGCAATGATTTCTTTGATAATGGACTTTACGCTATTGGAAGATACACCCTGTCCGTCTTCCCCGGAAACACCGCTGGTGAAGAAATATTTCAGTTCGAAGACCCCTCTCGGGCTCTGCATATATTTTCCATTGATAGATCTGCTCACAGTAGACTCGTGAACCCCTACCTCTTCAGCGATCTGTTTCAGCGTCTTCAGCGCCTTTTCCCCCTTATCAAAAAAATCCTGCTGGTATTTCACAACAGCACTGGCTACATTATAAATCGTCTGTTTCCGCTGTTCAATGCTTTTGATAAGCCATACTGCCGCATTAAAACGATCATTCAGGTACTTGCTCAGTTCTTCATCCTGCTCCGCCTGTGCTGACAGCTTATTATAATAAGAGCTGACCATCAGCTTAGGCATACTGGTATCATTATTGATAACCTGATATTCATCATTGACCTTTTCCACAATAATATCAGGCACAACATAGCGAGTAGCCTCTCCGGAAGAAAAGAGCCTTCCCGGTTTAGGCTCCATGGTCTTGATCAGATCGGCAATCTGCTGTACCTCCTGATTCTTAATGCCCATGGTCTTGGCAATATAGGCGATACGATTATCTGCCAGCTCTTCCAGCATATTTTCAATAATGTATTCAATTTCATCCGTTAAAAGACCTCTGGCTGCGAACTGGATAATCAGACATTCTCTCAGGTTTCTGGCAGCAACACCGCAAGGATCGAATGTCTGAATAAAATTCAGCACGTCCTCCACAGTTTCCGTATCTGTATGCATTGCCTGAGAAATCTCTTCTACCGACATAGTCAGATAGCCGTTCTCGTCGATGGCTTCTATGATATAGCGGCCGATATCAGCAGCTTCATCCTTAAGATTCGAAAAATGAAGCTGAGACATAAGATAATCCGTCAGCGTATCCTCTTCATAGACAAACTGCTCATAAGTGTAGTCGTCATCCTCATCCGGAGTATACTCCCACTGACGGAAACTTTCTTCCTCATAATCAGCCTCTCTGATCTTTTCCCTGATATCCACTTCCTGAGCATCATAAGACTTTTCTGCCTCCAGCACAGGATTCTCCAAAAGCTCATTCTGTACATACTCTGACAGTTCCTGATTATTAAACTGCAGAATCTGGATAGCCTGAATCAGCTCTGGAGTCATAGATAACTTCTGGGTCTGTTCAATTGTCAATTCATATCCTAGTTTCATATCCCCATCTCCTATGCAAATAGTATACCATATCAAAATGGTCTATTTCAAGCTATTTCAGTCCCGGAAAGTCTAATTGGCGAAGAGCTTCAAACAAAATGATGTTGGCCGAATTGGAGAGATTGAAAGATCTCAGCCGAGTATCTCTGCTCATGGGAATTCTGATGGCTGTATCCTGATGCGCCTCAATAAAGTCTCTTGGAAGACCTGCGGTCTCTCTTCCGAACAGAATCATATCCTCATCATGAAACTCAACTTCTGTGTAATAGCGTCCTCCTTTTGTAGTCGCCAGATACATGGTACGGCCCTGGTATTTTTCCAAAAATGCCTCGAGGCTCTGATGAACCTCCAGTTTTACATATGGCCAGTAATCCAGTCCGGCCCGTCTTACAGCTTTATCATCTATGGAGAATCCCAGAGGCTCTACCAGATGCAGCACAGTATCAGTTGCTGCACAGCTTCTTGCAATATTACCCGTATTCGGCGGAATTTCAGGTTCTACAAGTACAATATGTAATGCCATGAATGTCTCCTTTCTTGTATATTTTTATCGTACCCTTACATAATAAATGTTTTTTGCAGAAAATTAAAGACAAAATTGGTTTTTTAGTATATAATTTTTATCAGGTCTAAAATTGTACAAGGAGGCTGTGATGAAGACAGTAAAAATCGGAATACTGGGTCTCGGAACGGTAGGCGGAGGAACCTACCAGATTCTGGACATGAACAGAGAATTGATTGAAAAAAGAATCGGCCGCAGTATTGAGGTCGTAAAAGTATTAGAAAAAAATATGGAAAGAGTCAAATCTCTCGGTCTTGATGAAAACCAGGCGACTCAGAATCCTGACGATATCTTGAAAGATCCTGAAATTGACATCGTAGTGGAAGCACTTGGAGGCATTGAACCTTCTACTACTTTCATGCTGACCGCTATGGAAAACGGGAAAGGCGTTGTTACGCCAAATAAAGCCGCTGTGGCTGCAAACTTTGACAAGCTCCGTGACACTGCCGCAAAAAATGGTGTAGGATTCAGATTTGAAGCCAGTGTCGGCGGTGGTATCCCTGCTCTGACAGCTATTACAGAAGCATTAGCAGGCAACGAGTTTTCCGAAGTAATGGGTATTCTGAACGGTACCACCAACTATATCATGACAAAGATGACAGATCTTGGACTTGATTATGATGATGTACTGAAAGATGCACAGGCCAAAGGCTTTGCAGAGGCTGATCCGACTGCTGACGTGGAAGGTATTGATGTTGCCAACAAACTGTCCATTCTCATGGCTCTGGCTTTTGATAAATATGTGCCTCCAACAGAAATACCAACAACAGGCATCAGCAGGATTACCATGGATGATATCAATGCGGCGAAAGAAAAAGGCTGCAAAATCAAACTCATCGCTCATGCCAGAAAAAATGGAGACAAACTGGAATACAGTGTAAAACCAATGGAAATTGAGAACTCTCATCCACTGGCAGGTGTATCCAACGAGTTCAATGCAATCTATGTGACAGGCAATGCTGTGGATGAAGTCATGTTCTACGGAAAAGGCGCAGGAGCGCTTCCGACAGGCAGTGCCATCGTAGGCGATATTCTTGCCATAGCAAAAGAAATCTAGTTTACAGGAGGATTACAATGAGTTTATACCAGGATTGGAAAGACTTAATCGAAAATCAGACAGAAGATACATTCGAAGCATTCTGGAAAGAATACTCCGAAACAGAAACCAAAATTTACGCTTATATTTTAGAGAACCATACGCAGCATCTGACCGGTTCTGTAGATGAGCTGGTAGCAAAATTTGAATGCAATAAGACAATTTTTGTCGGCTTTCTGGACGGCATCAATTCCAGTCTGAATGCTGAAATTGATTTAGACGCTGTAACTGATGATACCCACATTGACCTTGATATTGATTATGAGAAACTGTTTTTTAACATGCTGAAGGCAGAAGCTGATTATCTCTTCACTCTTCCGCAGTGGGAAGATGTTCTTTCCGAAGAAAAAAGGATTGAAATCATGAAAGCCTTTAAACGCTCCAAAACGGTTCATGTGGAAAAGAAACCAGGAAGAAATGACCCTTGCCCATGCGGCAGCGGCAAAAAATATAAAAAGTGCTGCGGCAGAGCCTAATTCATGACCTGAATCCTGAAAACAGAGGAAAACTGATATATGAACCGGTGAAAAAGAAAAAATATCTGGAGGATTAACCAATGATTAGCAAAAAAAGTTTCTCAGCTGTTAAATACACAGATTAACAAAGAATTATATTCTGCATATCTGTATCTGGAATTTGCCAATTTCTATAAAGAAGAAGGTCTGGATGGTTATGCAAACTGGTATAAAATTCAGGCTCAGGAAGAAAGAGATCATGCCATGCTTTTCATGGATTATATGCATAACAATAGCCTGAAGGTAACCTTTGAGACAATAGACAAACCTGAAGCTCAGCTGAAAGACAAAATGGATCCGCTGAAAATAGGGCTGGAACATGAGCAGTATGTAACAGAGCTGATCCACACAATCTATGCTGCCGCTTATGAGGATAAGGATTTTCGAACCATGCAGTTCCTGGACTGGTTTGTAAAAGAACAGGGAGAAGAAGAAACCAATGCAACAGATATGATTACGAAAATGGAAATATTCGGTACTGATGCAAAGGGACTTTATATGCTGGATCAGGAGATGGCTGCAAGGACTTATACTGCTCCGTCTCTGACACTGTAAAGGATTTTTTCCTTATAAATCTTCGATATCTACTTTAAGAATAAGAGGCAGACCCCCGAGGTTCACATTGAACAGCGGAGGTCTGTTTTTTATAACTGCAGTTTTATTAATCAAATCCTTTTCAGCATCTTATCAATTCATCCATGCTGTCGCTCCGTTAATATGGACTATTCTCTGACAACGCACAGCCACACGAGCCTTTCCTCCAAGAGTACAGGTAAAAAGTGTCAGATCCCACTCCTCACTGATCATCTCTTCAGCATCGTCAGCATTAATAGTTTCAGTCCCTGCCACCTCATAACGGAAAGTCCGTCCCTTTACATCGGTGAAGAGCACTTGTTCGCCGTTTGTAAGTGTGCCAATCCTGCCAAAACAGGTACGATAATTATGACCTGCAACAACCATACTTCCTGAATAGACTGAGCCGCTGTACCTGCAGGGAGCAACCCTCAGCCCTGGATAGCTCCATTGGCTTATTACAGGCAA
>CABSEO010000202.1 GCA_902476665.1 uncultured Emergencia sp. | reverse complement strand
ACCGTGGCACAGGCCGATGGTTTTGACCCCGCCGTATTTATTGCATGCCCAGGTCGCCATAGCATTGGGATTGGAATAATTCAGCATAATAGCTCCCGGCTCCGCCACTTCTCTGATATCCCTGCAGAACTCCAGCATCTGAGCAATCACTCGCTGTCCATACATAATGCCGCCTGTACATAGAGTGTCGCCCACACACTGGTCTACTCCATACTTTAACGGAATCTCTATGTCTGTCTCAAAAGCTTCCAGACCTCCGATCCTCACACAGTTGACAATATATCTGGCACCTTTAAGGGCCTCTCTTCTGTCTGTAGTAGCGTAAATTTTTACCGGAATCTGATTCGCATCCAGATCTCTCTGGCAAAGTTCTCTGGTCTTCTCCAGATTGTCTGCATTAATATCGGTAAATGCTACCTCAATGTCGTGAAATTCCGGGACAGACATAATATCTGTAAAGAGCGTACGTGCAAAAACAAGACTTCCCGCACCTATAAAAGCAACTTTAAAACTCATCCTCTTAAAACCTCCCGCTTTATTTTGTTTGATGAGTTTATTATAACTTTTTCTCTGCCTGTACGTGAAAGTTATTGCTGCCGATTTTATAAAATGCAATATATTGCCGCATTTATTTTTTTATGATAAGCTTAAGGAAATTACCCTGGATTCCTGATTTCCGGAAAGGAGTTTCTATGAACAGTATTTACGAAAAAAAGAATTCCTGTGTTTCCATCACTGCCTTCTATGCCTTATCCCTGCCAGAATTTCATATGGATGCCCATACCCATACCAGCTGTGAGATCATGTATGTCACCGGCGGCGCCTGTTCCGTCTTCTGCGGCAGCGAAGAATTCCGCCTGACAAAAAATCAGTTTATCTTTCTGGATGCCAAAATTCCCCATAAACTGGAAATTCTTCCCTGCCAGCCCTGTTCTGTCCTGAATCTGGAATTTTGCTGTCAGGAAAAAGAAACCTCCATATCTCTCAGTGATCTGATCCAAAAGAGTCCGGATTTTCAGAGTTTTATGAAAAAACAGACTCCCTGTGTTGTTTCCAATGATCTGCGGAATATGGGATATTCCCTGAAGGATCTGATTTCTCAGCTGCAGAAAGGGGAGCCTGATTCTGATTTTCTCATCAGTCTTTTGTTTCACCGCACTCTTTTAGAACTTTCTTTCTGTGTAAATCATAACCGGAAGTTCACAGGTATGTATTACCTGAAAAAAGCATGCAGCTATATTGAAAATAACCTCTGCAGCACGATCCGTATCCCGGAGCTTGCCGCTTATACCGGAATCAACAAATCTTACCTGCAGTCTCTGTTTTCACAGATTTTAAACTGTACCATCACACAATACATTAACGGCAAAAGACTGGAGCAGGCTGTATTTCTTCTGACAAACAGCTCCATGAGTGTTACAGATATTGCATTTTCCACAGGATATAACAGCCGCCAGCACTTTGCACACACTTTCGAAAAATATTACCAGATCAGTCCGCAGAAATACCGCCGTCTCCACTCGAAGACTTTAGTTCCCGATACAGGAAAAAATCAGTATCTGATGAAAGGAAATGAAACTGTACTTCTGAAGATGACGGAAGACTGAAGAATTTTCTCTGTTCTGGAATAAATCGGGCCAAAGCCATGTATACTAAAGAATAAAGATTCTTCTGCAGCTGCCCGGCTTCATACTATTGCCTGCGGAAAGTAAGGAGGTTTTTATGCTCGGTATTTTACTGTTTTTCTTATTTCTTTCTCTTTCCTTCCTGACATTCTGCATTGTCAGCTGCAAAACAAAAAAAGACATTCAGACATCGGATTCTGAACAGGAAAAATTTATTAAAGAATATAAGAAAGAACAAAAAAAATGACAGTCAGACTTTAGAGGTCCTGTTCTGACTGTCATTTAAATATTTATTTCTCTGCCGCTTCTGTTAAAAATCTCTGGATCAGGGTGGCTGCCACTGCGCGGCTTACATTCGTCTGTGGGTTTAATTTCCCCTGGTCTCCCTGGATCATTCCGTTTTTCACTGCCCATGCTACAGCTGTCTGTGCGAAATCTGTGACTTTTCCTGCATCCGGGAAATTTTTCCACGCCGCAGATGTACTGGTGTCATATCCTTTATATTTCGCATATCGATAAAACATAGTAGCCATCTGTTCACGGGTGATCTTGTCCTGAGGTCCGAATTTTCCTTTTTTCGCTCCCTCCGTATAACCGGTGACGATTCCATTTTGGCTTGCCCACTTTACCGCGTCTGTAAAAAACATGTTCTCAGGAACATCCGGAAATTTCTTGCCGTTTTTCACATCTGGCTCTCCCTCCATACGGTAAAGAGTTGTGACGAACTGAGAACGGTCAATGGTTTCCACAGCACCAAAGTATCCGTCTCTCATACCCGTCATAATACCTTCATCGTATACATAAGAAACCGTGTCATAATACCAGTCTCCGTCTCTTACATCCTCAAATCCCATAGGATCCCGCAGATTATAATGATCTGCCAGTGCCTCTGCGTCTGCTTCACCCAGCTGTTTTAAGAAACTTTCGCTGTACAGTTTGGAAGCATCCTGGGCATTGTCCAGAAATGCATGTTCCACTATGATTCCTGTCATGCCTGCTGCTTTTGCCTCATTAATACTGGTATAATAATCTTCAAAATTTCCTGCTCCGTCCGTATCGCCTGTGGTGCAGTTTTTCACCTTTGCGCCTCTGTTATACAGTCCAAGTGCCTCTAAATTCTCCAGAATAGCATTTGCAAGAGCTTCTCCGTCCTTATGTATGTTCTGGCTGTAGCTCTTATTAGGATAGTAGACCTCAGCCCCTGTTCCGCCGCCGGAATTAAAATGTACATCAACGAAGGTAGTTGCTCCCAGGGCGGCCGCGTCTTTGATCCTCTGCTCAGACAATAAACCGTACCCTCACCCGGATATTTACATGCAACAGAATCTCTGTCCATATACACTTCTACACCCGGATATTTTTCCAGTGCCTCTTTGCAGTACTTCGCCACCTTAAAGGTAAGTTCTTCTTCCTTAAGTCCCAGCCCGGAAGCCCCTATATGAGTGCTGTCATGTCCCGCACAGATAACGATCACACGCTTGCCGGCTTTTGAAGATGAAGTACTTTTTGCGCTTCTCGCAAGAGCCGGTTCCGCTGCGTCACTCTCTGCTTCATTTAAGACTTCTCCTATGGTCTCTTCCACAGAGTCGCCGGAAATCTGAACTTCTTCTCCGTTTTCATTCAGAGAATAAACGGATACTGCCGGACTTTCTTCTGCGGAGGAGGCATAGGCTGCACGGGCATTGGACTGGGCACTTACTACTGTATAAGATGCCTCGATCCCCTGCTGCTGAAAATCCATCAGATAGTCAATTCCGTCTGCATGGTAAGCCAGACTTGTAAGGCTGATCATGTCCTCCGGCTGTTCTTCCGTATATTCCACAGTAAACAGCACGCTGTTTCCTGCCAGAGCCGCTGCCTGCCATTCCATGGTCTCTCCGGTCAGTTCAGATGTTCCATACAGTGTAGCGCCATCCAGTACAAGGCTGTCATCTGCAAAACTTATGGCAATGTTCTGTGTACCCGGCAGGTAAACAGCCTCTTCATCTACATAAACATATTCTATATCATGAGCCACTGCCGGAAGATCCTCGATGCCTTCCGTACTTTCCATAGCTGCTGCAGCTGCTTCCGGTGCCGCTTCTGTAACAGCGTCCTCTGTATTTTCCCCGGTCTCTTCCTGTACTGTCTGCGTTTCTTCTGCCGATTCCTGAACTTCTTCTGTTTCCGGCTGGGTCTCCTCTGCAGCTGCCTCCTGGGTTTCAGCCCCTGTTTCTGTTGTTTCCGTCTGTTTCAGATCTTCATCATCCTGACTGTCGATCTGCTCTTCCTTTTCCTCTGTCTCCGGCGTCTTTGTCTCATCTGACTGTTCGGTTTCCTGATCTTTGTCCTGCTGTACTTCTTCTGTTTCTGTCTGCTGCTCCTGTACAGCCTGCTCCTGAGTTTCTTCCACAATTCCCGCTGTTTCTGTCTTTTCTGCATTTGCTGCCAAAACTGCGCTTTCACTCATGCCAAGGGTCATTGCCAGTGCCAGCATCAGTGCGGTTCCTTTGCGAAAAAATTTCATGCTGTGTTTTCCCTCCTTAATCATGTGCCTTGACTCGCAACAAGGTATCTAAAACTTTTCTATTTCCTGATACTGCTTCATTGTATAACCGGGCAGCAATTTATGTCAAGAATTTTACAAAAATATGACAGAAACATCTCACTTTCTGTTTGTTTTAGTCCATATCATTCCACTGTTCCCATACGTTCCACCACACTTTTCTTCTTGATCTGCCTGTATCCCATAACTGGAATAAGAATCACCACAAACAAAAGCACAGGGAGACAGATAAGAATAGGAGTAACCGTAAATTGAGGGCTGAAAAAGAAAATTCCGGATCCCAGACCTGCGATCAGGGTTAGATTTAAGAGACTTCCCAGCACCATGGAGATTACAATCGTAATCCCCGCATAGTAGATTCCTTCAAAACACAGCATATATTTCAGCTGTTTTCCAGTCATACCTACAGCCTCCAGCATGGCAAATTCTTTTCTTCTTGACAGTATGGACGCAGCCATGGTATTGATAAAGTTCAGGATACCGATCACTGCAAGGATAAAGCACAGCATTCCTCCGATGATCAGGTAGACCCGTATCAGAGAGTGAAACTCTGCGATCATGGAAGCTCTGGAAACATAGGTCAGATCATCATTTACATTTTCACTGTAATCGCTTATCCACTTTTCTATGTCTTCTATATGGCTCTTATCCACATTAAACAT
>CABSEO010000201.1 GCA_902476665.1 uncultured Emergencia sp. | reverse complement strand
CAGGCGTCATTCCTACCATAGCGTTTCTCGTTCATAACCCGACAAACACTGTACTGATCTTTACAGATCAGTACGATGCAGGAAAGCTGGTCAAAGAAAATGCATCCATATATAACGGAAAAGGCGGCGGCAATCAAAAATCAGCCAGAGCAATTTTCTCCAAATCAGAATATGTTGATACCTTTATCGATCTGATTGAGAAGCATCTGCGCTAAGCTAAAACACTACCTGGACATCCGGTTTGGATCCTTCTTTCACTTCACCTTTCTGCATCATCTATCATTTTCTGGTTGCTGCAGATCAGAAAAAGCTGCCATCTTCAGCCTGAAACAGACTGAAGACAGCAGCTTTTATTTTTCAGATTACAGAGCGTTCACGTTTCTGACTGGCAGGAACGTTTTACTCTTCCTCCATAGGTTTCATATCAGGGTCAAAGTGAAGTTCACAACCTGTAGCTGCCTGAATATCTTCCTTAGAATAATCAGGATGAAGTTCAGTTACCCAGATACCGTCTTCTCTTACTTCCATTACGCCCATCTCTGTGATGATCTTGGAAACACACTTTTCTGCTGTCAGCGGCAGAGTACATTTCTTCAGGATCTTGTGATTTCCCTTCTGGGTATGCATCATTACGATGATAACTTCAGGACAGCCGGCGCAAAGGTCCATTGCACCGCCCATGCCTGCAACTTTTTTACCCGGAACGATCCAGTTTGCAAGATCGTTTTCAGCAACTTCCATGGCGCCTAATACTGTAGCCTTTACATGTCCGCCTCTAACCAGACCAAAAGATTCAGCAGTATCGAAGAACTTAGCTCTTGGCAGCGCAGTAACATATGCACCACCGGAGTTGATAATATCTACATCCAGATTGGATTCATCTGCAAGAGCATCGATGCCTGCAAATCCGTTTTCGGAATGGCAGGTAACTGCGATATCCTGTGGAATATAATCAGCTACCATTGTTGGAAGGCCGATACCCAGATTAATAAAATCACCATCTTTGAATTCTTTTGCGCATCTTTTCGCAATTCTCTGTTTTAAATCTGCCATCTCTTTTCTCCTTCCGCAATAGCTTCTACCAGAACACCTGCAACTGCAAAGTAGTCAGGATCAATCTCATTAATTTCAACTATTTTTTCTGGAGCAATTACAGTATGCTTTGCAGCACCTGCCATTACATAGTTGAAGTTTTTCGTAGTTTTGGAACAATAGTAGTTACCGAACTTATCAGCCACAGTAGGTCTGATAAACGCATAATCAGCATATAAAGGCATCTCGAAAAGATATTTCTTTCCTTCGATTTCTACAACCTTTTTCTTTCTTCCCAGTTCGTCAACTTCTGTTTCCATCGGAGTACCAACACCGGTCGGTGTCAGAACGCCGCCGAGACCATAGGCAGCCGCTCTAATCTTTTCAGCCAGAGTTCCCTGTGGAACCAGCGTATATCTCAGAGTGCCTTCAGCAATCTGTTCATTGATTTTAGGATTTACACCGATATGGGATGCAATCAGATGATCAACCATATGGTTTTCTAATAATTTTCCAATACCTCTGGCAGTTTTTCCGCCAAATTCACCGGCCGGCTGTCCTACATCCAGACCACCGTCATTACCGATTACAGTTAAATGCTTAACACCTTTTCTTACTAATGCATCCATCAGAACTTCCGGAGAACCGGTTCCGAGGAAACCGCCGACCATAATGGTCATGCCGTCTTTAACACCTGCAACTGCCTCATCAGCAGTCATAATTTTGTTAATCATTGAAATCAACCTTTCTAAATCTTTAGTTTAAGTTAAAGTAATCCGACAATTAAGAATCCGCCGCAAACTACGATCCCTGCAAAGAACAATGTAATCAGACAATAGCCCATGATATCCCTTGCGGAAAGTCCGGCAATTCCAAGTGCAGGAAGAGCCCAGAACGGCTGGATCATGTTTGTCCATGCGTCTCCCCATGCGATGGCCATTCCGGTAATCGCAGGATCCACGCCCAGTTCCAAACCTGCAGGCATCATAATCGGTCCCTGCACTGCCCATTGACCGCCGCCGGAAGGTACGAAGAAATTTACGATACCTGCTGACAGGAAGGTAAACAGTGGGAAGGTAACATCGTTTGAAATTGATACAAAGAAGTCACTGATTACACCGGCAAGTGAGTTGCCGCCTTCCGGACAGAAAGTCATCAGACCCATAATTCCTGCATAAAACGGGAATTGAAGAATGATACCCGCTGCCCCCTTAGTGGCTTCTGAAATTGCATTCACATAGTTGATCGGTGTCTTGTGAAAAATGATTCCTAATGTCAGGAAGATTAAATTAACAATATCCAACGTTAAGTTGAAACCATTGTTAATAAAATAATACACCAAATATGCCAATCCTGCAACAGCAATTATTGCTGACATAATCATGCTGTTTTCAATTTTTTCAGCCGGAGTCTCCGGTTTTTTATAAACATGCGTTTCCTCTGCAAGCAGCGCAGGATCAACGGTTACCACCTGATCTGGAGACGGGTGCATCTTCGCATTGATAAAAGGAAGACAAACCAGAATTACTCCCACAATAATCAGATTATACGGAGCAAAAATAGTCTCCGAAGTAGGAATCACATCTGTCACTACCCCGCCGGTAGCTTTCATCAGGGCTTCTTTGCCCGGAGTAGCAAGTGCAAGCGGAATTGAACCGGAAAAACCGGCATGCCAGATGACAAATCCAGAATAAGCTGATGCTATCAGCAGGCGATAATCGATGCCTTTTACCTGTCTTGCAATTTCTTTCGCAAGAATCGCGCCGACAACCAGACCGAAACCCCAGTTGATCCAGCACGCAATCAGCGAAAAGAACGTAACAACAATAATTCCTTTAACAGGAGTCTTTGCCAGTCCTGCAATGGCAGCTACGATCCGCTTAATCGCCGGTGCATTTGCAAAGGCATTGCCCAGAACCAGAACCAGAGCCATCTGCATGGAAAATGCAAGAAGTCCCCAGACTCCGTCTCCCCAGGCGCCTACAATGGTAATTACGTCTGAACCTGTAGCTGGAATTGCTGCAATAAACACGATCACTGTCAGAATTATACAGAAAATAAATGGATCCGGCAGAAATCTGTTTACTAAACTAACACATCCGTTTGATAATTTCTTAAACAAACTCTCTCACCTCTTAATCATATATATTGCAGACAACTGTCCACAAGTATTATAGTTCTAGAGGCATTTATTGTCAAGTTTTTGTCATACATTTTTAAAGGGTGCTGGAGATTGAAATTTCAACACCCCTTTTATGTGCTATGAAATTATCAAACTTTTTTGCAGAAGTTTAACCCTTTCAGAATTAACGAGCGGAAATATCAGCTTTATCCTGCCAGCCTCTCTTTTCCACTTCCTGCATGATATAGCTCATAACATGCTCTGCATACTTGCCAGGACCGAATCCTGCATCGTATCCCAGTTCCTGAGCCAGCTCATGAGAAATTCTAGGGCCGCCGCAAGTCAGGATTACCTTGTCACGGAGTCCTTCTGCTTCAAGCAGTTCTACCATCTTGGTCAGCTGCTGAATGTGAATGTCTTTCTGAGTTACAGTCTGAGAAACCAGAATTGCGTCAGCATTTACTTCCTTAGCTTTTGCAATCAGAGCTTCACAAGGAACCTGTGAACCCATGTTGTAAGGAACTACATTCTTGAATCTTTCCAGACCGAAGTGTCCGTGGAAACCTTTCATCTGAATGATAGCGTCGATACCTACAGTGTGAGCGTCAGACTCGATAGAAGCGCCAACCACTACGATATCTCTGCCGATATGTTCACCAATCCATTCGCCGCATTCTACACGATCCATGGTTGTACCCTCAACTTTAGGCACATTGATTGCTGTAAAGTCAACAGTTGCCTGCATCTTTGCATATACTACAAAGAAAGTAAATCCCGGGCACAGTTCCTTGTAATAAGTTACGTTTGGTTCTTCAAAACCGATTTTCTTTACCAGCTGCTTTGCAGCTTCTTCTGCTTCTTCACCGTAAGGTACAGGAAGCGTGAATGCCATTTCGGTCATTCCGTCGTTTAATGTATCACCATAAGGCTTAACCTTGGTTAAATCCACGGTGCTGGTTGCTTTGCATTCTGCTGCCATTATTCTTCACCTCCAAGCATCATAGGGATAAACGGATTGAAATACATTTCGTCCTTAGTGCAAACGCCGTCCAGACCGTGACCTCCGTCTTTCGGTCTCTTCACGCCGCCGAAGATTCCCTTTTCAATCGTAGTAAACAGACCTTCTTTTTCAACTTCTGCAAGCAGATCGTCAGCTTTCTTCAGTACAGTCTGCGCTCTCTGCTGAATGATACCGTCTTTCTTGAATTCTACTTCAGAACCGATATCTTTACAGTTATTGAAGATATACTGCGCATTTTCAATGGACAGATATCTGTCGTGCATATGCGGAGTATGGATAGCTTCTGTCAGCATACCCAGAAGCTGCAGGGACTGTCCTGACCAGATAGCTACCAGATTGAACAGAGCATCCTGAATATTTCCTTTGAAAATATTTCCTGTCATAAACTTTGTAGGAGGCATGTATTTCAGACTTGCTTTCGGGAAGATTTCTCTTGCCATGATTGCCTGAGCCAGTTCGTACAGGAATCCGTTAGTCATGCTAGGATCCATTTCAAATGCGTGCCCCAGACCCATCTGTTCTTCCTTGATGTTTGCAAGTACCGCAAACTGCTCGTTGATGAACTGGGAAGCAGTTACTGTGTGCGCTGCTTCATAAGCATCGTCTGTAGTCAGATAGTTGTCCTCACCGGAGTTAAAGATGATGCCGCAGTATCCGATAATTACTCTGGACATAAACTGGTCT
>CABSEO010000200.1 GCA_902476665.1 uncultured Emergencia sp. | reverse complement strand
TCAGACAATTCCTATTATGTCTGTAGGCGGAATCGGCTGCATCTCTACTGTTGCCAATATTATCCCGGCTCAGTATCACCAGATGACCAGTGATTTTCTGCGGGGCAGATACAAATCCGCAGCCAAACAGCAGCTGAAAATGCTGCCGCTGATCCGCGCTGTTTTCTCTGAGGTCAATCCAATTCCAGTAAAAGCAGCTCTCAATATGATGGGCTACATAGAAAAAGAGTATCGCCTTCCTCTTTGCGAGCCGGAAAACGAAACCCTCTCCCGCCTCTATGATGAGATGAACCGATTTGGCATTGTGATGAAATAGAAGGAAGATTCTCAGCCAGAAAAGTACCGCATCACTGTACAATGAAAAAAAGAGCAGTCTATGAAACAAAACACTTCATACATACTGCTCTTTTTTACTCTTGTTAATCTTAAGCTTCTACAGCCACTACTTCTTTTCCATCGTAATAGTTGCAATTAGGGCATACTCTGTGCGGAAGTTTCGGCTCGTGACACTGCGGACAGATTGAAAGTCCCGGTAATGATTTTTTCATATTAGGAGATCTTCTCTTGTCTCTTCTTGCTTTAGATGTTTTCCTCTTTGGAACTGCCATTGTCTACACCTCCTCGTTCTGATGATTCTATGCTAAACAAATAATTTTCGTCAACTTCTAAAGTATATACTCAAAACCTTATAATGTCAACATTATTTTGCATATTTCTTTGCAATATTAAAGGTATCTCTTGCAATCATCAGTTCTTCGTTAGTCGGAATCAGCAGAAGTTTTACTTTGGAATCTTCTGTGGAAACAATCGTTTCTTTTCCTCTTACCTTGTTTTTGATGATATCAAGCTTAATGCCCAGATTTCCCAGATCAGTGCAGATCAGTTCTCTCATGTTCACGTCATTTTCACCGACACCGGCAGTAAATACGATAGCATCAACACCGTTCATCTCTGCAATGTATGCTCCGATGTAGAAACGAACTTTCTTTGCAAAAATCTTCAGAGCAAGTGCAGCTCTTTCATTGCCCTCAGCAACAGCTTCCTCCAGATCTCTGAAATCGCTGGAAACACCGGAAATACCCAGTACACCGGATTTCTTGTTCAGAATCTCATTTGCCTTACCCTGCGGCAGGTTTTCTTTCTCTCTGATATAAGTTACGATAGCAGGGTCGATATCTCCGCATCTTGTACCCATTACCAGACCTTCCAGCGGTGTAAAGCCCATGGAAGTATCAACACATCTGCCGTGCTTGATAGCAGATACAGAAGCGCCGTTACCCAGATGGCAGGTGATCAGCTTCAGGTCATTGATGTTAACATTGAGCATTGCAGCTGCTCTCTGTGCAACATATTTATGAGAAGTTCCGTGGAAACCGTATCTTCTGATTCCATATTTTTCATAGTATTCATAAGGGATTGCATACAGATATGCTTCAGGCGGCATTGTCTGGTGGAAAGCTGTATCAAAAACACCAACCATCGGTGTGTTCGGCATCAGTTCCTGACAGGCTGCAATGCCGTATAAGTTCGGTGTATTGTGAAGCGGAGCCAGTTCCACACATTCTTCCAGAGCCGCAATCACAGCATCGTCAATCAATACAGATTCAGCAAACTTTTCGCCGGCGTGCACTACTCTGTGACCTACTGCACCGATTTCATCCATGCTCTCAACAACACCGTGCTCCTTGTCCTGAATCGCGTCCAGAACCTGTCTGATTGCATCTTTGTGATCCTTCATCGGAACCTCTGTCTTAATCTTATCCATTCCGATCTTTTCATGGGTGATTACAGAACCATCCATTCCGATTCTTTCAACAAGACCTTTTGCGAGCAGTGTTTCTGTTGTCATTTCTAATACCTGATATTTCAGAGAAGAGCTGCCGCAGTTAATTACTAATACTTTCATTCCAATCCTCCGTATTTCTCATTTATGTACTTCTTCAGTAGAACAACTCCAAAAATTATACACCCAATCCCTTGTAAAATCAAGGGAAAATTAAATTTCAATATAAGGTTTCATAATGTAATCTGAATAGTCATAAAGGTCACTGCCTGTAATAATATTATACATATCCGAAGCCAGAATATCTTTTTCCAAAGTTGTACGAATGTGGGGATACTCAGAAAGTTCCTTGTTAATATTTGTCAGTACGGGTATCTTCATACATTCTTTCTTTTTCATCTCTTTAAGGAACTTGGCGCCCACATCATCCAGAGCCAGAATTCTGATATATTTTGCGCTTTCCACCACTGCATTCTCATCGATCCCCAGAAGAATGTGAGTCAGCAGTCTTGAAATACGGCTGTAAGTGTAGGCCTTGGATTTAATTCTCTCAATCAGCTGCTCTGTTGAAGAAACATAACGAATCTCATTTTTCAGCTTGTTTCCAAGACCTTCGCCTGCAGAAAAAACCTGCTCCAGCTGTTTACTGTCGGTCTGCAGAATTTTTGCTCCCACAAGTTCCCAGTAGGATCTGTTCAGCCGCTGAAATTTCTCAGGGTTTTCCTCCTGCATCTCTTCTCTGATCATGGTAGCTGACTGATGATAACCGTATCCCCGCCGTTTCAGAGTATACGGCTTCATTGTCCTGAGTTTTTTCAGATATTCAATGGCAAGAATATTATTCGGTTCTTTAAGCAATGCATCGTCAAATTCTGGATCCAGCTCTAAAACGGCTGTCTGTCTGGCCTTGGGATAAGAAATTCCCTGTCTGGTAAGCTCCGCAATACGCTGATGAAGTTCCACATCTTTTTCCTTGAGAAAATCTGCAGTTTTCTGCAGTCTCTCCAGACTTCCGCTTTCACTGCCGAAGGCCAGAGTGTCTATACATCCGAAACCTTCCAGAACACCGACTCCTCCCTCTGCAAAATATTCTGCACTGTTACAGGCAAATACCGTCGGCAGCTCCACCACCAGATTCACTCCATTCTTTACCGCAGTCTGAGCCCTTGTCCACTTATCAAAAACAGCAGGTGTTCCCCGCTGCACAAAATTGCCGCTCATTACAGCTATACAAACGTCTGACTCCGTATCCTTCATCGCTTTTTCAATTAAATACCTGTGTCCCTGATGAAAGGGATTGAACTCCGCAATAATACCTAAACTCTTCATAGATTTCCTCCCGCACTGAAGCATATAAATCCTGCAATTTACTCTGTAAATCAGGACAAGGCCGTTTTACCGACTTGCTGTATTGCAAATTTCGGCTTTGCGCATCAGAAGCATAAATTTATTATATCACAAAAGTGCCTGCAGAAAAAGCTATGATTGCGCTGATAAGACCTTGTGTCAATTTCATCAGAAACAGTCTTCTCAGAGAAATACTGCATCCTTTGAGCATGCTCATAGACTGCCCCATCACAGAAAGTCCGCCAAAGGTGACGATAAAGGCCGCCAGTGTCAATTTTACAAGCTGACTGCACTGACACATGAGCAGACTATTGCATCCTACTGTCATCTCCAGAAATCCTTTAAACAGTGCTGCAGCTTCTGCCGTAGGAGCCAGTCTTAAAAATCCGGAAAACTGAATTAAATCTACAGCAATCATAAAGATCATAATATAAGCGAGAATAATTGCCACAGAGCGAAAACTGTCCAGAATCGCATCGGTAAATATCTCATAATAACCTTGTCTGCAAACGTTCCCATTCCGTTGCCCTGTTTTCTTTTTCCGTTCTCCTCCGTTTCCATAGAATACACTATTTATCAGGGCGCCGGCATAATGGCTCACTGCCAGCACAACTCCCATCTGATGAGAACCCAGAAACTCATGTCCTACAGTTCCAATCAGAAATGCCGGCCCTGTAACCATGCTGTAACTCAGAACATGATAAAGCTGCGTCTGATTGAGATGTCCTGAAAGGTAATAATCTCCTGCAATTCTGGCTCCCATCGGGTAGCCTGAAAGGACACCCATGATGAAAGGATAGATCGTCGGAGAAATCCTGCTGACAATACCGGTATTCTTTAAAAAATTTGCTGCAATGAAAAAAGGAAGCAAAATAGGAACCACCGAATTAAGCCACAGATTGATAGCCTCCTTTGACGCTGTGGCAGTAATTTCAGGAAAGACGACCATAATAAGACAGCAGCCAATTGCTGTACCGATAATTACTCGGCTTTTTTCAAAAACTTTAAAACCCATAGTAGAGAATATTCCTCTGCCATGGGTTTTATGATATTATGCCATATTACTGCTCATCTTCTACGTTTCTTACTGCCACACCATCTTCCCCATTCTGGGTACGATATGCCATAGCTTTGATTTCATCCCTATTTGCCTGCAATACACCGCCGATTTCCTCAAAAGATTTCTCCAGATTAGCATACATTTCTCCAAAATATTTCAGATTCAGATCTTCCATCTTTGCCTGCATATCATAAAGCATCTTGTCCACATAATCATAAGTGCGCATCTTCAGCACGCGGGCATAATCTTCGGCATTCGCCTGAATATTTTCAGCCATTTTCTGTGCACGCAGGGTGATATCATCAGTCTCCACCAGATAATCAGCCTGTTTCTTTGCTTCAACAATAATCTTTTCATATTCAGATTTGGCTTCACCCAGAATTCTCTCCTTCTCATCTTTGACCCATTTGGCCTGCTGTACATCGTCAGGAAGACTCAGTCTGATTTCCCTGACGATCTCAAGAAGCTCATTAGCGTCTACCATGATTTTACCTGTCAGTGGCAAACCAGGGGCAGTATCGACGATATCCTCAATCTCTTCTAACAATTCTAATACTGTCATAACAACCTCCCGTTATTTGATGTATTTTTCTTTTATCTTCTGCAGAATAATCTGCGGTACCAGCCCCTCTACACATCCATTCAGAGAAACGACTTCTTTAATCATGCTGG
>CABSEO010000199.1 GCA_902476665.1 uncultured Emergencia sp. | reverse complement strand
CGCATTGGTTTTAAAATAGGCAAGCAGATCGCCGATTTCCTTGATGGCATTAGGATAAGACGAGATTTTGGAATCGGGAACACCGCCGGGCAGTCCTTCAATGGTGATTTTGTATGCCTTGTCCTTTGTCGGGGCAGTATATGTTACCGGACCTGTAAACTGATAAGTTGAACGGGCACCAGTATTCAGAGACCACATATTTCCTGAGCCTCTGTTAAGACAGAATACATTGGTATTGTCTGTAAAATATTTACTGCTCAGCTTTTGAATCCCTGAGAAATCATGACCGGACTCCTTGGTAAAAATAACGGTCAGCTTTCCGGTTTTTTCGTTGTTTTTTGCCAGATAGAGAGCAACCGCCATTGGTTCGATACAGTTTTCAAACTGCTTCGGATCATAAGAGCAGAGAATTACTGTCGGATCTGCATCTTTATATTCTTTACTTGCCTTGACGGTCATGATGATATTGTCATGGCTGTCGACACTACAGGCGATTCCTTTGGATTTTGCCCAGTTTGTAAGATAATCACAGACTGCTTCAGAGGAAGTAAGTGTTGCCGCTGAATCCTGCAGATCTGTCTGATAGGCGATAACTTTTTCTTCAATTTTTGCAGAGAGTTCTTCTTCCTCTTCGCCACAGGCAGTCAGAGAAAAAAGAGATGCCACAATCAAGGTGAGCATCAGTATGAAAATAACTAGCTTCTTCATCATTAATCTCCTTCGTTAAGCATCTTTTTATTATGTAGGAAATATCGGTTCTGATATTTCCAGAATATCAAAAAAGCCCGACCGCTCAATAGAATCGGCGCAGCCGACTTTTTTATTTATTTTTGCAAATAATCATTTATTTTACATAAAAAATCATATATAATGATACCATAAACGTGAAGAAATTAGTAGGTCTTTTGGAAAACTTCACACAATCTTAAGATTTTGATAGGAGAAAGGATATGGAATCGAAAAATTTAATCATTAGAGAGACTGTGTTTGATGATTGCCGGTATTTCGCAGAATGGGAGAACCTTCCGGAAGTAACAGAGTTCTTTACCATGGATGAGGGCAGATCATATGAACAGGTTGTGACCGAGTTCGTGAGATATAATCTTGACCCTACCAAAATGCAGTTTACCATTACGCTGAAGCCGGAGGACAAGCCTATTGGTAAGGTATACCTTTCCAGAATCAACAGAGCTGAGGATTCTATGGATATTACCAGGGTGTATATTGCCAGCCCTGATAATAGAGGAAAAGGCTACGGAGAGGAAACTTTGCGTCTGATTCTGGAATACGCCTTCATCAATCTGCATATGGAGCGGGTTACAATCGATCATTTTGAAGGTAACAAGATTGCTGCGGCACTGTATGAGAAAATCGGATTTACCAATGAAGGACTTATGCGGCACGCAGGAAAGAAAAACGGAAAATATGTGAATCTGCAGCTCAAGTCTATGCTGAGAGCAGAGTATTATGACAAGCTGCACAAATAATTTTGAAATAAACTGGGGACGGAACCATTCCGTCCCTGTTTTTTCAGGGGAATTCTAAAGTAGTATAGAAAGAATGGAGAAAAATGATGCAGGAAATCAAATGTCCTAAATGTGGGGAAGTTTTTAAGGTGGATGAATCGGGATATGCGGCTATTGTGAAACAGGTTCGTGATCGGGAGTTTAAAAAAGAAATTGAAAGCCGTGAAAATCAGATGGCGGAAGAGAAGGAAAGTGCCGTAAAACTGGTTAAAGTTGAGACAGAAAACAACTACAGGGAACAGCTGGCGGAGAAGGAAAAAGAACTGGCAGAACTTCGCGGCAGACTTGAAGCAGAAAACAGTAATCAGAAGTTGGCTGTAAACGAGGCGGTTTCTGAAAAAGAAAAGGAAATTACCCAGAAGAATCGCAGAATTGCCGAACTGGAAGCTCAGCTTGTTCTGCATGCATCTGAACAGGAACTCGCCGTCAGCAAAGCAGTCATGGAAAAGGAGAAAGAGATCTCACAGCAGAAAGAACAGCTGGTCCTTCTGAAAGATGGTTATGAAGAAAAACTGAAGGATAAGGACGAACAGATTGCCTATTACAGAGACTTTAAAGCCAGACAGTCTACTAAAATGGTGGGAGAGAGTCTGGCACAGCATTGTGAGATAGAGTTCAACAGACTGCGGGCTACCGGTTTTCAGAATGCTTATTTTGAAAAAGACAATGATGCCAGAACAGGCAGTAAGGGCGACTTTATCTTTCGTGAAAAGTCGGAGGATGGAGTGGAGTTTATATCAATTATGTTTGAAATGAAAAATGAGATGGATGAAACGGCAACCAAACATAAAAATGAAGACTTCTTAAAAGAACTGGATAAGGATCGCCGTGAGAAAAACTGCGAGTATGCTGTGCTGGTGTCACTGCTGGAAATGGACAACGATCTTTATAACAGCGGGATTGTGGATATGTCACATCGCTATCCCAAGATGTATGTAATCCGTCCTCAGTTTTTCATTCCAATGATCACGCTTCTGCGCAATGCTGCACTGAATTCTCTCAAGTATCGCAGAGAGCTTGCTGAAATCAGAGAACAGAATATCGATATTTCCCACTTTGAGGAAGCCATGAATGAATTCAAGGAGAAATTCGCCCGTAATTATGAACTGGCCAGCAAGAAGTTTAAGACAGCTATTGACGAAATAGACAAAACGATCCTGCATCTTCAGAAAACCAAGGAGGCACTGCTGTCTTCTGAGAATAATCTGCGTCTTGCCAATAACAAGGCAGAGGATCTGACAATTAAGAGACTGACCAGAAATAATCCTACCATGGCACAGAAGTTTAAGGAGCTGAACGAAGAGAAAAAATAGTAATACGTTTTTTAGAAACAGTCATGATTTAGATTATGTCCTGAAAGAATCCGCAGGCTTTCGGGGAAAACAAGAGCGAAAATTAGAATATCATATCGTGAAATGACGGGAAATACAGCAGCATTTTGATTTGCACGAATTTACTTATGATTCTGTTTTCGCTTTTTTTGTGTTTAATAGTGGACAAATGTTGGTAATAATAGTATACTTTGTATGGACATTATGGAAAAAATACTATATCTTGTGGATTTGGAGGAATAGATAAACGATGGAGAATATCACAAAAATCATTAAAAGAGATGGAAGAACCGTTGATTTTGATGTGAATAAGATTACGGAAGCCATCTATAAGGCGGCTAAGGTTCTGGGGGGAAAAGACAGAGATATGTCTGCCTACCTTGCCAGACAGGTGGAGCTTTATCTTCTGGAGATCTGTCATAATACCACACCGACGGTGGAGCAGATTCAGGATGCGGTGGAAAAGGTTCTCATAGAAGCAGGTCATGCCAGAACCGCTAAAGAATATATTCTTTACAGAGCAGAGCGTACCAGAGTTCGTGATATGAACACCAAGCTGATGCGTGTCTATGAGGATCTCACTTTTAAAGAGGCAAAAGATAATGACGTCAAGAGAGAAAACGCCAATATCGACGGAAATACCGCCATGGGCACCATGCTGAAATACGGTTCAGAAGGTGCTAAAGAATTTTATAAGATGTATGTTATCGATCCCAAGTATGCTAAGGCACATGACAATGGAGACATCCACATCCACGATATGGACTTTTATACACTGACCATGACCTGCTGCCAGATTGATTTACTGGAACTGTTGAAGAATGGATTTTCAACAGGGCATGGACATCTCAGAGAACCTAACAGCATTGAGAGTTATGCGGCGCTGGCCTGTATTGCAATTCAGTCTGACCAGAACGATCAGCATGGCGGTCAGTCTGTACCTAATTTTGATTACAGTATGGCACCCGGTGTAAAGAAAAGCTACCGCAGACTTTACTGCCAGAACATGGGTAAGATGCTGGAATTTCTCTTTGCTGTTTCTGAGGGAGCAGAAAAAGCAAAGTCTATCGCTAAAGAAATTGAAGAAAAACACGGAGTTTTCCCTTGCATGGCCTGGGATAACGATTACAAAGCCCTGGAGGCGGAGTATCTGAAGGAATATGCTCCGGAAGAAGAAATCATCAGAATGCAGGAAAAGGCTACCGCATTCACCGATAAAGAAATCAGACGTCAGACCTATCAGGCAATGGAGGCGCTGATTCACAATCTGAATACCATGCATTCAAGAGCAGGTGCCCAGGTGCCTTTCAGTTCTCTAAACTACGGTACTGATACATCTCCTGAAGGACGTCTTGTTATGGAATGTATTATGAAAGCTACAGAGGCAGGTCTTGGAAATGGGGAAACACCGATTTTCCCAATTCAGATTTTTAAGGTAAAAGAAGGTGTCAGCTATAACCCTGAAGATCCGAATTATGATCTGTTCAAGCTGGCTTGCAGAGTTTCCGCAAAACGGCTCTTTCCAAACTTTTCCTTCCTGGATGCGCCTTTTAATCTGCAGTATTATAAAGAAGGCAGACCGGAGACAGAATGTGCCTATATGGGATGCAGAACACGTGTGATTGGCAATGTACATGATCCGTCCAGAGAAATTGTGTATGGAAGAGGCAATTTGTCCTTTACCTCTATTAATCTTCCGCGGCTTGCCATTAAGGCAAAGGGGGATCTGGACATTTTCTTTGACGGACTGGATCATATGATTGATCTGGCTATCGGCCAGCTGAACGAGCGTTACAGAATTCAATGCATGAAAAAGGTTAAGAACTTTCCGTTTCTCATGGGGCAGGGTGTTTGGATCGATTCTAAGAATCTGAAACCTGAGGATACAGTGGGAGAAGTGCTGAAACACGGAACTCTGACCATCGGTTTTATCGGCCTTGCAGAGGCTCTCAAAGCGCTTATCGGTCAGCATCACGGAGAATCTGAAGAGGCGGAAAGACTGGGGCT
>CABSEO010000198.1 GCA_902476665.1 uncultured Emergencia sp. | reverse complement strand
CTTTATCTCTTACGGCCAACGCTCCTAACTGATACTTTTTCATAGCTATTGTCCCCACACCTCCATCTTCGCGCCGCAATTAGGGCAAAAATCGAACCTATTGTCAGCGTGTCCATGGCAAAAAGAACAAAATACGCCGAGTTTGTTCTTTTTAGGAACTTTCTTTTCCGGGAACTGTTCTTCCCAACTTAACCACTTTCCACGTTTAACAGATACAACATCTGCGGCAGGGAAATTCTCTACCAGTTCCATAATTTCTACCATGTCGCATGGCGTATCATATAGTTTGCTGTAAAGCGCGTCCTTTTCGATGTATTCCCTCATTATTCCTCCACCTCCCACGTAAGCATGTCTTCGACGCTGTGCGGCTCTTTATCGCTCCATTTAATAAATGGCAAATCAGGGAATGACTTTTCATTTAATTCAATTTTTTTCTCAGCGCCTTTGCAAATCCAGTAAACAGCATCTTTTATAGGTTTTATTTTTGAAAACCACAATTTCCCATCAGCATTACGAAAAATCCAGCCTTCAACAAGAGCCTCACATAATGCCCTTTGTCTTTTCGTCAGCGTCGGCTTCAGCTTCGGCTCTTCGCACTCTTTCTCTATTATTTCTTCGTTACGTCTTTCAAAGTTAATCATTTTTTACCTCCCATACCTGTACCGTCTTTCTCAGTTGCTCCACTTCCCTCTTCAATCATTTTCTCTTCTCTTCAAAATTCACATTCACGGATCCCACCATACGCAAAGTATCTTCCATCTGATCCTCTGCATATCGTCTGCCATTTTTACGACACTCCATCAAATGAGCTGTCAGGCGAACATTCTTCGGGCGGTCAAATTCCTCTTTCTTTTCCTCTGATTTCCTGCGACGCATCTGATTCCGTTCTCTGCGCTGCGCAATTCTACACTCTTCTGAACAAAAAAGAGAATATTCACCTTTGGGCTGGATGTATATTTTTCCGCAGCGCTTACAGATGCGTTTCTTTTCGATCAGCCCTTTCGACTTTGACGAACAGGAACGACTGCAGTATCTTTGTTTTTCATAAGATGCCATGTATGTTTTCCCGCAGTACTCACAGATTTTTTCCCGTTTCTTTTTTGACATGTTCCCTCCTAAAACGGTAAGTCCTCATCGTTGATCGCTTCAAAATTACTCTGATGTACATAGGGGTCATATCGTTCGGAGGTATCCGGAGGTTTTTCTTTCGTTTTATTGCCAACGAAGTAAAATCTCCCCACTATGATATCCGTGGTATATACGGTATCTCCCTTCTGATTCTGATAGGAGCCTGTCTGAATTCTTCCTTCTACAGCCACCTGACGGCCCTTTGTGAGGTGTCTGGAGAATGTTTCAGCCTGCTTACCGAATAATGTAATTCGGATGAAGTCAACTTGTCTGTCATTTCCGCCGTCCTGGCTGTTTCTGGACACCGGACGGTCTACCGCCAGTGTCGCTAAACAAACTGGCATCTGTGAGTTGGTGTATCGGAGTTCCGGATCTTTCGTTAATCGTCCAATCAAAGCCACGACATTCATCTTCCCATGCCCTCCTCTTCAAATATTCCTCTCCATTCCCAATAGTTATTCTCGCCGCTACACTCGCGCTCTCCTTTTTGTGGATGTGTACATAGCGCTCCCAAATCGTATAAACATCCCGTACAGAAGCCTTCGCTCACTACAACCTCTTTTAATAAATCCACTGCCTGATTTCTTTCTTTGACGAGAAGATTCAGGACCTGTGCCGCTTCCCGCATTAAAGCATTATCGCAATGAGGGTAGGCGTTATAATATTTGCAACGTTCATCAGAACAAGCTGACTGTTCGGAGCAATAGACGAGATTTTGATAGACTTCCTCTATTCTGTCACCAATTTTTCTCATTTCCGGATCCGTTTCTCTGAAATTTGCCGGTCTGCCGAGAGCTGCGATTCCGAAATCCATGCAGGATTTACACGGGTCTTTATCGGATGGTTCTTCTGCATATTTGCACTTTCCGCAGAATTCTTTCATATTTTTCATATTTCCTCCCATGGCATGACGAATCGAATCTGGTATTCATTCAATTCATTAAAGTTGTAATATCTTTCTTTGTATTTTCGTTTCTTTCCTTTTGGCCATATACTAAGGCGAGGTTTCGGACTTTCGGAAATCATGATGTACTCTAAATAAGGAACATTTGTTACCGGATTAACTCCGCGATAGATGCTTTCCTGATCTATGTAATATCCTCTGATCGGTTTCGGATCCCTGATCAGTTGCGAAGCATCGACTTCTTCCACTTTTTTCGGCGGAGTTTCCACTGTCCTGGAACAGGAAAAGCGTTGTTTCGAATATGCATCCAGGCTGCGAAATGTTTTATCCGTTTCTTTGATCAGATAAGATGCCAGCTTTCTATAATCTCCTGTGGTGTCCAAATGCGTCGGACGTGCTTTTCCCGCTGTCCAGAGCTGATCTAAATCATAGGTATCCATCTGCGACAGGATCATGTGATGATGAATTCTCTGATTCTCGTATTCGGTAACCATGATCCATTTCAGTGTCGTTCCTTTTTTCTTGAAATATCTCCGGAGTCTTTTCAGAAAATTATTGACCTCTTTTTTCGCTTGTTCCTTCGTCGGTTCCTGCCCTTTATATGTAAGTACGACATGGAGATCCCCTGGGCCAAAATTATGATGCAGTTTTATCATTAATTCCCGCTCTGAATTTTTCCGGTTGATCACCGCCACAGATTCCAGCGTCGGTCTTGATCTTCGGCTTCTTTTTTCTCCCGGAGTCTTTTTTATTCCTCCATATATCCGGCGGCTGATAATGCTGCCGGCGACAATCGTTTCTCTCTTGATTTTCATCTCATGTCCCTTAGATTAATATCTTTATCAAGATATATTACGGCCGCGCCGGCGCCCGTTTGAAATTGGCTATAACGATGCCCTGGCGGATGCCAGGGCTTTTTATCCGATAAGCAGGAGCGGCCGAGATTGTTTCGTAAGAGTCACTTATCAATATTCAGTTGTCAGGTGGCCGCTCCCTTATATATAAAGAACGAATCTGTGTCACGGATGAGATATTCGCTTGCCTTTCCCAGTTCTTCTGTTTCAGGCAGACTCGTTCCTCATATCAGAGTTAGTTAATGAATCTCCGGCAATGTATTGATTCCATATCGATCCATGAAAATTTTTCGTGCTCTTTTCGGTTTTGCGCCAGCTTCAATCATGCGTTTTTCGTAACAACGCTGCGCTCTGCTGCGCCATTTTTCTCTCCATTCTATGGTTTCAGCATCTGTCCCACGATGCCACCGATCGTGACATTCTTTACAGAGATCAATCTGTAATTTGTCTTCGATACTGTGCTGACGGTTCGCTCCGCCAAAGATCTCGTGTCTTTCCGCATATCCGGTCCCACACTCCACACAAATCCGGTTTGGCTTGTCCTTATATCCATTCATCAATTTCTTTTTCTTTTTATCTACCGGTTTGGCTACAGCGCATGTCTTATAATAGTCAATCATATTTCCTCCTCTATCGCCTCACTCCGGTCTCGCCGAAATTTTAAAATTCCGTCTGCATTCGTGCTGAGCTTTATCGCAGAATCGGCCATTCGAAGATTTACGCTTATAACGTGTCCGGATTCCACCATCTCTGCCAGTTGGATAACAATCGTCATCTGTTCGCTGTCCAGTTGTTCAAACCCTCGTTTTGCCCCCTCTTCTCCACATATCTGTGTAATTAAAGTCCTGATCTGTTTTCTTTTTCTCATCAGTCTGGCATCTGGGCAACTACAGGAATTCGTTACTTTTACATTTGCATCCTCTTCATCTGCAGCATCCACCATTTTCATCTGCCCACAAAACTTACATGTACCATAAAAGCTGTCCATTTCAATTTCCCCAACCATTTAAATATCCATCCCTTCCAGTACATTTTTCAGCCACATTAATTCTTCTGTGCTCAACGTCTTCCCCTTGCTCATGCGCTCCCGTTCTTTTGACCATGCTCTCAAATCGTATCTCGGTGCATTTTCGTTCCAGCTGATCAAATTCAGTTGTAGTGACCACCCGTTAACATCTGCAGGAGCTACTGCAATCTCTTTTACGATTTCATATTTTTTTCTGCAGCATATTCGTACTCCTATATTTCCATCATCAATATTGTCTTTTCTTCCATATTGTGATATCCTTTCTGTATCGTCATAAAACAACTGGCGCATGTTCTATTACCGCAGGCATGCGCCTTTTCCTTTTAACTGACCTTTTCAATTCCATCTGTCCTCTTCGCTACTTTGATATATGTAGGCTCGTTATTTTTTTCTTCCTGGTCCCGGCATCTTGTCCAAAATCAGGTAAGCCGCTGTCGCCATAGCGATCACGATCAGATCTCCGTCTAATGCCCAGTAGCCGCGCATCAGGCGACAAAGAATGAGATAGCCGACTGACAGTGCGGCGCCTATGAGGATCTTCTTTTTCATGCCCTTTCCTCCTTCGACTCGCTATCAGCGTCCATAATGTCCTGTTTCACCATGTGGAGCAATGCGACAACCGTCTTTTCCCACTCCGGTGTAGCAGTGTCAATATTCATGTCCTTCGCGACCTGCTTTACCACAACGCCGACAGTATTCAGTAAGATGTAAAACTGTAGCACGGAAACTGTTCCTATGTTATCTTTTATTACCGGCGTCACACTGCCTTCTGGCAACGTAATGGTCATGTGTATCTCATTTTCCTTCAGAAATTCGTCCACAATTTCGCCAAATGCGTCTATACTTAATTCTTTTTTCATATTCGTCTCCGTTTTCACACATCTAAATGTCGCATGATATCCCGGATCATCGCCGTTCCTGAATCCAACAAAACGTTGATGACCCTTTTCCCTCCACCGAAAAAT
>CABSEO010000197.1 GCA_902476665.1 uncultured Emergencia sp. | reverse complement strand
GAGCCGGCAGGGATCGACGCTACCATTGCAGAAGGCTGGCTGGATCTGAAAGTCAGGAACAACACCTCCCATACCTACCAGCTCTCTGTTACTTTTGACGGAAACTATATAGAAGGCGCGATTCTCAGCGACAGCCGCAAATGCGGTGACTATCGGATCTACAATACTTTCTGTGAATATATCAGGCGCAACGGTGTTGTCTATCAGGAGGCAGAGGTAACCAGAGAATGGGTGAGCTGCTTTTCCCATAAGCGTGTTGTGAAGATGCTTTATAAAAACAGCTGCATCATCAGTTATCCGCTTCCAAAAGGTATTACAGTCAGAGAGTCAGAGAATACAGCTACTGAAGAAAAATCTGCCAAAGAACCGGCAGAAAGATTCAGTGCAACGGATTCAGCCGTTATGAAAGAGGGGTTTTAGATATGAAAAAGAAAATAGCAGTTTTGTTCGGCGGCTGTTCCGCAGAGTATTCCATCTCACTGGCTTCAGCTCACTCTGTACTGACCCATATGGATCACGAAAAATATGAAGTCATTGCCATAGGCATTACGAAGGACGGCAGGTGGTTCCGTTATCTGGGTCCATATGCAGGCATTGCAGATGATACATGGCACAAAGACGGCAGATTCTGCCGTCCGGCTTTCCTTTCTCCCGATCGTCAAATTCACGGACTTTGTGAAATATGCGACGGACTGCTTTCCTTTACTTATCTGGATGCCGCCTTTCCTGTGCTTCACGGCAGAAACGGCGAAGACGGCACCATACAGGGTCTGATTGAGATGGCAGGTATTCCTCTCATTGGTTGTGATACCATGTCCTCTGCCCTGTCCATGGATAAATACAGAGCCCATATTCTTGCAGAATATGCGGGTGTCAGAACGCCTAAATCCATTCACCTCTCCGGATATCCATCAGCCGAAGAGCTGAAGGCAATGGTTTCAGAACTTACTTTCCCGCTCTTTGTCAAACCTCTGCGGGCGGGCTCTTCTTTCGGTATTACTAGAGTCACCGCAGAAGAAGCTCTGCAGGAAGCGATCACCCTGGCTTTTTCTTATGACCGTGAAATCATTATTGAAGAAGGGATTGAAGGATTTGAAGTGGGATGCGCAGTACTGGGAACTCATACTCTGATTCTAGGACAGGTGGATGAAATTGAACTTTCCGGAGGATTTTTTGACTTTGAGGAAAAATACCACAGACAGACAGCAAAAATACACATGCCTGCCCGCATTAGTGAGGAAACAGAACACCGTATTCAGCAGGCAGCAGAAAAAATATACAGAATTTTAGGCTGCAGCGGATTTGCTCGTGTCGATCTGTTTCTGACTCCGTCAGGAGAAATTGTTTTTAATGAGATCAATACAATTCCGGGCTTTACATCTGTCAGTCGTTATCCCAACATGCTGAAAGGGGTGGGTTTGGAATATACAGATATTATTGAGTGCCTTCTGTCTTCCGTACTGTAAAAAGGGTATCCTCTCTGATTCTGTTTCATTGCTGGTTTTTATAATATTCCAGAAATATCTCAAACCAATATTTTCTGCATAAATAACAAAGGAGAATCTCTTATGAGTACTTTACAAATTAAAGAAAGCTTCCTGTCTGAAGGAAGCCTGCTGTTGATAAACCGTCAGCATCCGCTGAAAAAGGAAATGTCGCGGATCACTTTTGTTCCTCCACTTCTGGATTTCCCTGAAATCCGTATGGAAGTAAGAGCTGCCTCCTGTTTAAATCAGTTACTTTCGGCCTGGAACGGTCCCTCAGAGATTATCCCTGTCAGCGGCTTTCGTACCGCCGAAGAGCAGACAGCACTTCGAAATCTGGCCATGAAAAACCATGGCTCAGAGTACGCCGATCGTTATGTGGCAGTTGCCAGCTGCAGTGAACATGAGACAGGACTTGCCGTGGATCTGGCAAAAAGAAATCAACAGATTGATCCCATCTGTCCCGAGTTTCTGGAAACAGACAGCTTCAGTCTCTTTCAGAAGATGGCAGGCCGGTATGGCTTCATACAGCGTTATACTGCAGAAAAAGCGCACATCACAGCTATCTGCTCTGAGCCATGGCATTTTCGCTATGTCGGATATCCCCACTCAGATCTGATGAATTCTCTGAACCTGTGTCTGGAGGAATACATTGACTATCTTCGCCGTTTTACGCAGAAAAAACCTCTGATCTTGATCCGCGGCGGCAGAAAGATCTGTATTTTCTGTGCAGAAGTCGGACAGACTGTCAGTCTGGAAAACAGAGAAGTTGCTGAAATCTCAGGTACCAACGCCGGAGAATGTGTGATCACCATCTGGCAGTGACTCATTGGCTACAGCTTTCAGCTCTGCAGCACTGCTATCAATTTGGGTACCAGCTGTTTTTTCCGAGACACCACACCATTCAGTATCACAGCAGTCTGCTGCTGATTCTCCCCACTCTCCTGACGAAAAGCTTCCAGAACAGTTTCCCGGGCCTTTTCCCCAATGCAGATCAATTCTGTTGTCTCTGTCAGGATGTTGGTCACCATAAAAAACATCATATCCATACCGCGCTGTACCAGTGCTTTTCTCATGAAGCCCTCCAGCGGCTCCAGCAGCGCTCTGATCTGATTCTTGTCAGCAGTGATAATCTGACCCACTCCAAAGGACAATTCACCTGCCGTAAATTTTTTAAAATCCTGATAAAAAATTTCTTCTACCGTTTTATCTTTCAGGTTACTTCCGGCCGAAAACATACTTTCTGCCAGTTCTTCTACATCAAGTTCCGCCACTTCCGCCAAATCCAAGGCGGCTTTTTTGTCCGTCGGTGTACAGGTAGGTGAACGGAACAAAAGGGTGTCAGATACAATGGCACTGCACAGCAGCGCAGCAGTATTCTTATCAACAGGAACCCCCTGCTCCTGATACATTTGATAGATAATCGTGGCGGTACATCCCAGCGGCTGATTACGGAAAAAAACAGGAGAGACAGTTTCCACTGCCCCAATACGGTGATGATCGATAATCTCTCTGATCTCGGCATGTTCAATTCCCTGTACCGCCTGATTTCTCTCGTTATGATCCACCAGAATTACCGGCTTGCCTTTAGCACCCAGAAGATTTCTACGGGAAATCATGCCCATATACCGACCGTCATCACCAATGACAGGAAAATCCCGGTGCCGTTTACTGGACATAACCTTCTTCACTTCGTCAATATAGTCTGTGTCCTCAAATACAGTCAGATGCTCCGTACGCATAAAAAAGCCTGCAGGTATGCTCTGATGTATCAGCCGGGCTGCCGTAAATGCATCATAAGGCGTAGTGATCAGAAGACATCCTCTCTCCTGTGCCAGCTTTCCGATAGTCTGAGATACTTTTGCACCTTCACAGATGATGACACAGGCCGCACCCATTTCAACAGCGCACAGCTGGGATTCATAGCGGTTTCCCAGAATCACAAGATCTCCCTTTTCAATATAGGTTTCCATGGTTTCAGGCGCTGCTGCTCCGATGATAACCTTTCCCACAGCATATCCCGAAACCTCTCCTGCCGTTACCGTTCCCTGCAGAGTATCGAGAATATTTGCATAGCAGGTTCCTGCTCTGGCTAATATCCTGCTGTCATAGACATTCATATACGATTTGGCAATATCGCCTACGGTAATCAGACCTTCCAGCGTCCCTTCTCTGCTGACTACAGCAAGAGTATACACTTCTTTTTCCTGCATCAGCGTCCACGCTCTTCTGATGGACAGAAATCGGGAAATTCCTTCTGTCCTGCGAATCTCAATATCCTGAACCTGTGTCGTTATATTCTCAATTAGTCTGGGCGAAGGAACATGGAATCGCTCCAGGACATAGCGGGTTTCTTCATTGACCGCTCCGGCTCTGGCCGCAATATACATGTCGCCTTCTGTCTTTTCTTTCAGTCTGGCATAACAGATGGCAGAACAGATAGAATCCGTATCAGGATTTCTGTGGCCGATGACACAAATGGGCTGCCGTTCTTCCATAAACTTACTCCTTCCTGTTTTGCTTATTCTTAATCATTTATTATAGCCATTGAACAAATGCGGTCTTGTCCTGGCTGTTATAGCCTGCCTTCTCATAGAATTTCAGTGTTGATGTCTGTTTTGATCCTGTCATCAGCAGCATTTTATAGCATCCTGCTTCTTCTGCTATTCTTTTAGCATAATTTAAGCACTCCGAGGCATATCCTCTTTTTCTGTAAGAAGTATGGGTGACCACATTCTCAATAAAAGCGTATGGTCTGCTTCCTCTTGTTAAATTGGGAATAATCACACATACACAAGAGGATACCAGCTTCCCCTCTGTTTCTTTGACTATAATATGATGATTTCTGTCGCTGAGGATCGTTTTCCACGTCTTTTTCACATGCTCCGTTATTTCCGGCACTGCATCTTCATGAAGATGCAGATACAGCGTCAATAAGGCTTTCAATTCAGATTCCTGTATTTCCCTAACCATTATATCACTACCCGTTTCACCGCTCCGCATTTCATCCAAGTATTCAAAATATTAATATATATCTATTCTATATTTTTAGTTCTTGTGACTATTTTTAATAATATCATAGAACAGCTCAAAACGCTGACTTACAGTCTCTATTCTCAAAAACTCCTTTTCACTGTGTGGAAAGCCTCCCTGAGGTCCGCATCCGTCAATAATGGGAATGTCTAAAACAGCCAGCCTGTTAGCATCGGAAATACCTCCTGCCTTTACATATTCCAGATGATAAGGGGCAAGCTCCTCCATCATCTTTTCGGTTTTTTTTGTAAGCAGCAATGGAGGATAATGACTCAGCCGTGTTATCTGCGCCTGCACACCTTTGACATAAGGTTTCTCACAAAGGCTCGCAAGGGCACGCTCCACTCTGGCAAGTTCTTCGGCTTCCCG
>CABSEO010000196.1 GCA_902476665.1 uncultured Emergencia sp. | reverse complement strand
ACGCCTGCGCAATATGATGGATATGCTGATCAGCGGAGAACAGGATCATAATGTTCTCCGTAAATCCAAGCATGGCAGTTCACCAAAACAATCTTATGAAGCACTTACCCTGTCTGTGACAGAGATCATAGACAGGGTTCTGGAGGAAGCTACCATCCGTTTCGGAGCTCCTCCTAACAGACTGACTGCCAACGAAAAGATTTCTACTATCCGTGAAATGGACAGCAGAGGTGTTTTCCTGGCAAAAGGCTCCGTCAACGAAGTGGCTGATAAACTTGGCAGTTCCAAAGCCACGATTTATCGATATCTTCATCAACTGGAGACAAAACAATAAATAAAAAGGACAAATATTTAATATGGCACAGAGTATTGATGTGGAAAAAGCCAGAAAAGCCCTCACGGAATGCGGATATACTGTGGATGCTATCAGCCAGATCAATGAGGGAAGCAACCACTATGTATTTGATGTAACTCTGGCAGGTGGCAAACCAGCTATCTGTAAATTCGCCAGAGTCAGAGAAACAGAAGAAGGGCTTTCACAGGAAAATAAAGACACTTTGTTTGGCGGTACACTTTCCCTTGGAAGGGAAGCATATCTTTTCCGTATGATCCGTCAGCAAGCAAATGTTCCTACACCGGAAGTGTACGGAGTACATGACTCTCCTTACGGGAAGTTTATCCTCCTTGAAAGAATGAGTGGTATCTCCCAGAAAGAGTGTATGGTACAAAGCGGTTACTCCAAAAAGGTATTTCTTGACAGTATGAAATATCTGGGCCGTGATTTTGCACGCATTCAGAATATTACCTTTCCCTCCTTTGGGAATATTATGGAAGACTCTGTGATCGAGCCTTCTGATATGACTAATTTTTCAGACCGTTTTCTTCAGGTTGTGGACATGCGGCTTCTCCGCTGTCAGCAAAAAGAGGTCTTTACCCCTTCAGAACAGACAGTTGTAACCAGATTTTTCCATGAAAAGCTGGAAGCCTTACGTCCTTATTTCGATAAAGACAAAATGCCTCCTGTATTAGTTTTTACAGACATGCATGCTGAGAATTTCTTCACAGATGCACAGGGCGTTCCTACCGGATATTTTGACCTGGAATCTGCACAGGCAGCACCTGCTGCCCTTGAGTTCTATGGTTTCCGGTTCTTCCTTTACAACTTTTATGACCATACCTGTTTTGAAGAAGCTGAGAAAGCTTTTTTTGATGGTTATCAGGAGGCCGGCGGTAAAAATACTCCGTCTTCTGCTTCTGATTTTGAAGCCATTGATTTTCTTGCAGGATGCCGTCTCCTGGAGCTTGCCCAGTCTTACTGGGGATACATTGATGGAATTCGTGATACCTGGGGTCAGGATATGAAGGATTTGCTGTTCCATTATATGGATACTGGTGTGATTGATTACGATGCGATAGGACGTATCTGGCGTCAGAGAGATAAACAGCCAGTTATCCCTGCCCGTCCATAGTCACACGCCCTATTGTGTTTTTTATAGAGATATGATACAATCATTCTCGGTTAACGGAATGCAGCGGAAGGGGGAGCGCCCTGCCGCTGCGATCAATATAATCTCCGGCATCTTAACAAGATTGCCGGTGCATTCTTAAAATATGATGACGAAAACCAGATTGCGAGGGAGCCTGTATTTCCAGGCTGAGAGGATCCCGTAAGGATCGACCGAAACCCGTCCGCCTTATATAGGTGGATTGTCAGCATCTGCCTGAAAGTCATTTCTTCAGTACATGCTGCGGTATGTACTTTTTTATTTGGCAGATAATCAAATTTATGGAGGACTTTGTAATGAAGAAAAGAAACACATCAGCACTCTCTCTGGCTCTCTGCCTGGGACTTACCTTAGGAAACACCAGCTTGGCATTTGCTTCTGATGCCAAAACCATTGACTCATTAAAAATCGCATTCTCCCCATACGCAGACTCTGATACTATTACAACTGCTACCGAGCCGCTGGAAAACCTTTTAAAAGAAACCCTTCTGGAAAAAGGCTATGATGTAGAAAATGTAGACATGACTGTGGGCACCAGCTACACAGCAGTAGGACAGGCATTAAGCGCAGGAAGTGCAGATATCGGCTTTATTTCCGGAGGCAATTACGTACTTTTCTCTGATGACTGCGATGTGCTTCTCACTGCACTCCGCTACGGAATCAACAAGGACTCTGATGACCCGAAAGACTGGAATGATGGCACGGTTGAAGAAAATACGGATGACATGTCCACCTATTACCGTTCCATCTTTCTTGCAGGTCCAAGTGAAAAAGGACAGGCACTTCTTGAAAAGGTGAATAATGGTGAAGAGCTTACCTGGGATGATTTAAACGATGCTACCTGGGCTGTTATGGATCCAACCTCTGCTTCCGGATATATTTACCCCAGCCTGTGGCTCCTTCAACGTTATGGCAAAGGAATCAGCGATCTGGATCATGCTGTAGAATCTGATTCTTATACCACGTCCCTTGCCAGACTTGCATCCGGACAGGCAGATATAATGGTATCCTATGCGCACATCCGCACCAAATATGCACCGGAATGGAAAGAAACCTTTGGCGGTACTGACGATATGATAAACCAGACAGGCGTGATCGGAGTGACAGACAAGATCTACAATGATATGATTGCTTACAGTAAAACTTCTGAGACAATGGCTGACCAGGATTTCCGACAGGCTCTTGGAGATTCTTTCATCGAAATCGCTCAGACAGAAGAAGGAAAGGATATCATCAGCGTCTTCAGCCAGGTTGGCTATGAATGGGGCGACGACTCCAATTATGACGGTGAACGTGAGGCACAGAAACTTCTGAAATCCGAAGAATAAGGAAGGTGATTCCCATAAAGCTCCAGATCCAGCATATTCATAAAGCATTTAAAAATCATGTTACTGCACTGGAAGACATTAGCTTTTCCATTTCCCAGGGAGAATTCGTCTCTGTGATCGGTCCTTCCGGTGCAGGAAAAACAACCCTGTTCCGCCTGTTAAATGGAACGGAAGACTGCACAAAAGGCCAGATCCTTATAGATGATCATCCTATGGAGAACATACGCAGACAACAAAAACGACAGTTTAAGAAGAACATGTCTACTATTTATCAGGATTTCTGCCTTGTGGAAAACAGTTCCTGTCTAGAGAATGTGCTTACCGCTGCACTTCCTGACATGAGCTTTTTCCCTGCTGTTCTGGGGCTTTATGGTACTGCACGTACAGAAAAGGCCCTTCAGCTGCTTACCCGGGTCGGTCTGGCCGAAAAAGAACAAGAGCCGGTAAAGAACCTGTCCGGCGGACAGAAGCAGCGGACAGCCATTGCCCGGGCCTTAATGCGGCAGCCTTCTCTGCTTCTGGCAGATGAACCTATCGCTTCTCTTGATCCTGTTACAGGCCGTCAAATACTGTCTCTTTTAAAAGATATTCAACAAAAAGATGGAGTAACAGTTCTTATGAACAGCCACAATCTGGAACTTTCCATGGAATTTTCCCACCGTCTCATCGGACTTAACAATGGCAGAATTGTGTTCGATGGTTTCCCTGATGAAATAAATGATTCTGTGATCCGTACCATTTACGGAAATTCCAGTGTCTGTTCTCTGAATAAAAACCGAAAGGATGTGGGACTATGACCAGAAGCAGTAAAAACAGATGGAAAGGACTAGCCTGCTTCCTTCTTTTTTTATGTCTGTTTCTTTTTACAGTAGTCTATACACAGTGTGATCCTGTCCTGTTCTGGAAGCGCCGGAGTCATCTTACTGATCTTCTATCCGGCATGTTTCCTATGGATTTTGCTTATATTCCACATATTCTTACCCCACTGTTTTACACCATACAGATGTCTGTTACAGGTACTGTGATCGGCTCAGTACTTGCTTGTATCCTGGCACCTGCATGTGCAGGTTCCATGGATTTTCCAAAATGGATCCGTTATGTTCTCCGTTTTCTCATACAAATCCTGCGGTCTTTCCCAGCACTGATCCTTGCTCTTTGTGCCACCTTTCTCTTCGGTCTTGGGACCTTTGCCGGCACCTTTGCCATCACCTTGTATACCTTTGCCATTATGACCCGGCTTACCTATCAGGATATGGAAGCTGCCTCTCCATTGGCTTATCAGGCACTTCGAACCATGGGAGTGTCTCGTTTCCCAGCATACATCCACGGGCTTTTCCCGGAAATAGCCCCCTCTTTTTTCACCAACGCACTATATATGTTGGAAACCAATGTGCGTCACAGTTCTATTCTTGGTTATGTAGGCGCAGGAGGAATTGGTCTTCTTCTGAACGAAAAAATATCCTGGCTGGAGTATGAAAAAGTAGGAGCCATTTTACTGGTACTTTTCCTGGCTGTTTTCACTATTGAAAACCTTAGCCGCTATCTGGCCGCCCTGATCCGAAAAGAATGCACATTGAAAAAAAAGTACATAAAGCTGCTGCTATTTTTTCTGACAGCCCTGTTTATTGTTTGCACCATCACTCTGTCTCCTCCGGATTTTGGCAGAACAAGCCTTCAGACCATGAAAAATATGTTTTCCGGTTTTCTGTCACCAGACTGGGGCTTCTTCTTTTCCACTAAGAAAGACGGACTTTTTACCCTTATCCTGGAAACTCTTTGCATCGCTTTTGCAGGCACTGTAATTGGTACGGTTTTCTCGATTCCTTTGTCCTTTGTGAATACCAGACGTTTTGTACCTGGATCTGTTGCCTTTATCTTCAATCTGTTGATTATTGCCATCCGATCCATTCCTTTTCTCATCTATGGACTGATTTTTATCCGTGTATCTGGCCCTGGACCCTTTACCGGAGTTCTTACTCTTTCCATGTGCAGTATCGGCCTTCTTACAAAACGCTTTACAGAAGCCCTGGATGCCATAGATTTGAAAGCTTATCGCGCTCTGCTGGCTATGGGAGCTCATCCGGTA
>CABSEO010000195.1 GCA_902476665.1 uncultured Emergencia sp. | reverse complement strand
TCATTGCACTGCTTCTGGGAATTTTAAGCATGGCAGTAGTCAATAGTCTCTGTGGAGCTCGTCTAGTAAGGCTCAGATGGTTTCAGCCGTTTTTGTGCGGATTCCTGTCTGTAATTCTGATTTCGCATCTGAATCCTCTTCTGATTGCATATATCAGATGGATGTCGCCCTGGGTTCATCTGTTTTTCCTGCTGTTTTTCTGGATGCAGTATCTGTCTCAGCTCTTTGACGGGATCACTAAGTTACTGCGATTTAAAAAGAAGATGCACTTTTCATCGGCACATGAATAAGATAAAGAAGGACGTAAAATCCTTCTTTTTTTGTACGGGAATCTGCGGCCTCAGAAAAGCGGCACTGCCGGCTTTTCTAATTGATTTTGTGAGGTGAGAAGATGATATATCTTGATAATGGAGCCACTTCTTTTCCTAAACCGAGAGGTATGATAGCGGAAATGGAAGACTGTATGATGAACTATTGCGGCAATCCCGGCAGATCTGGCCATCGCATGTCCATGAAGACAGGAGAAAAGGTTTACAGAGCAAGAAGGAATGTGGCCTCCTTGTTTCATATTAAAGATCCGGGCAGATTGATTTTTACCAAAAATACTACAGAAAGTCTGAATATGGCCATGATAGGGTTTTTGCGAGAAGGAGATCATGTG
This sequence comes from uncultured Emergencia sp., assembly GCA_902476665.1. Classification (GTDB taxonomy): domain Bacteria; phylum Bacillota; class Clostridia; order Peptostreptococcales; family Anaerovoracaceae; genus Senimuribacter. The sequence continues at coordinate 4,279 of CABSEO010000195.1, read as the reverse complement.
GTGACTACAGCCATGGAGCATAATTCTGTGCTTCGTCCTTTGAAAGCGCTGGAAAAAAGGGGAATTTCCCATACGATTGTCAATGCTGACAGCGAGGGACACGTAAGCTCCCAGGACATAGGCAAAGCAATCCGGGATAATACCAGGCTGATTGCAGTGACCGGCGCATCTAATGTAACGGGAACAGTGATGCCTCTTGAGGAAATCGGCATGTTGGCAAAAAGACGGCATATTCCGCTTCTGATTGATGCGGCTCAATGTGCAGGGGCAGTTGATCTGGATGTAGAGAAACTGGGTGTTTCTATGCTGGCATTTCCAGGTCATAAAGGTCTTCTGGGACCTCTTGGCACAGGCGGGCTTTATATCGGTGAGGATATTGAGCTGCAGCCGTTTCTTTATGGGGGCACCGGAACAGAATCTAAAAGTCGCTTGCAGCCTATTGATTATCCTGAGGGGTATGAAGCAGGGACTGTCAATGCACCTGGAATTATCGGACTGGGATATTCAGCATCAGTGGTACAGAGGATTGGCGTTGAGACTATTTTCTGTCATGAGCGGGAACTGATCCGTCAGTTTGATGAAGCTGTGCAGAATATGGAGCAGGTGGATCTGTATGGGCCTGTACCTGAAGAAAAAACAGGGATCAGTTTATTTAATATCAGAAATATAGAATGCGAAGAGGTGGCAGAGCAGCTGAACAGCAGATTTGGTATTGCGGTGCGAGGTGGGTATCATTGTGCCGGACTGGCCCACAAAATGATCGGTACATGGGATCAGGGAGCTGTCCGCCTCAGCGTTGGACCGTTTAATACACGGAAAGATATAAAAATGGCAGTAGACGCTGTATGGAAGATTTCCAGGCCGTCAAGGAGTTTCTGCGGGTGTTAAGGAAGTCATCATACAGACATTAAAAAAACCCTCAAACCCTATTGATTCCATTGACAGCAGACACTCCGCCCTATATAATTTATTGTTGTGGCGGAGTGTTTTTTGTACTTTATGGGGATTGAAACGCAGACTGCCATCGTAAAAAGACGATAAGAATGTGAGACATCATAAATGCTGGCACGGAAAGGAAGGCTATGGCAAAATTAAGTGTAAAAAAACCCTTCACTGTGTTTGTCGCAGTGATACTGATATTGATCACGGGCGCTGTGTCCTATACGAAAATGACACCGGATCTGTTTCCGGACATTGATATGCCTTATGCAGTGGTCATTACTCCTTATCCGGGGGCAACACCGGAGAAGGTTGAGAGCACTGTTACAAAGCCGTTAGAGCAGTCCATGGCAACGCTGACGGATATCAAGAATGTTCAGTCTGTGTCTAATGCAAGTTATGCTATGATCATTCTGGAATTTGAGAATAGTGTCAATATGGATACGATTTCTTCAGATATTCTGCAGAAGATCAATCTGGTGGAAGGAAATTTTGATGAAGCTGTAGGCACTTCCACAATTCTCAAGATTAATCCTAACATGATTCCGGTCAGTGTAGCTGCTGTAGGATATGAGGGCAAGGACAGAGCTGAACTTTCAGCTTTTGTCAGTTATACTCTGCAGAATCGGCTGGAAGGAACAGCGGGGGTTGCAAGCATCACTGCATCCGGAGTTCTGGAAGAAAAGATCAACGTGGTCATCAGTCAGGACAAGATTGATAAGCTTAATCATGAAATCATTGCTGAAATCGATGCACAGCTTGGTGAAGCGCAAAGTGAACTGGATAATCAGAAAGCTAAAATTGCACAAGGCAAAGATCAGCTTGCAGAAGGCAAGAAAAAACTTGAGGAAGGCAGACAGGAGCTGACGGCTGCCAGACAGCAGCTTGAGGAAGGAAAAGACTTCCTCCCTCAGGAAGAGTATGAGAAACAGCAAAAAGCGCTGGAAGAAGCAGAGTCTCAGCTTTCCGCAAATGAAGAAAAACTGAATCAGACCGGGTCACAGCTTGAGGAAGCCGACAGCAAGCTGGCAGCTGCGCAGGCGCAGCTTGATGCCCAGGGGGATGAAGCCAGAAAAAATGCTGATATTGGAGATAAGATCACTACCGATATGATATCAGGTATTTTACAGGCTCAGAATTTCAGCATGCCGGCAGGATATATTGAAGAAGGCGGAAATAATTTTCTAGTCAGTGTTGGAGATCAGATAACGACTGAAAAGCAGGCAAAAAACCTTTTTCTTTTTGATTCGGGTGTGGAATCAGTAGGTAAGATTTATCTGAAAGATGTTGCTGATGTGTTTAAAAGTGATAACGCAGAAGATTTATATGCCAAGATTAACGGCAAGGATGGCATTGTCCTGTCCTTCTCTAAGCAGTCCAATTATGCAACGGCTGAGGTATGTTCCAACATTCAGGACAAATTTGATGAGCTCTCCGGCGAATATGAGGGACTGGAGTTTACCTCACTCATGGATCAGGGCGATTATATCAGATTGGTTGTTAATTCTATTATCAGCAGTCTGCTGTGGGGAGCGCTGTTTGCAATTATCATTCTATTTCTGTTCCTTAGAGGAATCAAACCGACATTCATTACACTTTGCAGCATTCCGTTCAGCCTGATCTTTGCCATTCTGCTGATGTATTTTTCCGGAATCTCTATCAACCTTATTTCAATGTCTGGACTTGCTGTTTCGGTAGGTATGCTGGTAGATAATTCAGTAGTAGTTATTGAAAATATAGTAAGATTGCGGCGTCAGGGTGTTCCTGCACCAAAAGCCGCAGTAGCAGGAGCCAAACAGGTGGGTGGTGCAATTACCGCATCTACGCTGACTACAGTCTGCGTTTTTGTTCCTATTATTTTTACCGACGGACTCACAAGACAGCTGTTTACTGATATGGCGCTGACCGTAACTTATACGCTGTTTGCCAGCCTGATCATTGCTATGACTTTAGTTCCTGCCATGTCTTCTCGGCTTCTTGTCAATACCAGAGAAACAGAGGGTGAATTGTTTTTGGCAATGCTGGAAAAATACAGAAAATCTATTGATTTTGTATTAAAACATAAAGTCCCGGTTCTGCTGCTTGCAGTGGTACTGCTTGCAGGAAGTGTATATGCCAGTCTGCAGAAGGGTTTTATCTTTATGCCGGAAATGAGTTCGCCACAGCTTCAGGCATCTCTTGAAATGCCTGAAGGCAGCACCCTTTCAGAGACTAAAGAGCAGGCCGATGAGGTTATTTCCCGTATGCAGCAGATTGATGGTGTTGAGACAATAGGGGCAATGATGTCTTCCGGAGGAATGATGGGTGAAACCGACAGTCAGTCTTCGGTATCCTTTTATATCATGCTTGATGAGAGTGCTGAAACTGATAGCCGACAGGTGGCTGACCAGAGTAATCAGACCTGTGGGGATATGAAAGCCGAAGTTACAGCGTCAGGCAGTTCTATGAGTGATTTTACCACTGCGCTGGGGGGATCGGGTGTATCTATCAATATTTACAGCACTGATTTGGATGATCTGCAGAATACCGCTCATCAGGTCAGTGACATGCTGGCCGGCGTAGAGGGAATTGATCAGGTAGAAAGCGGTGTGCAGCAATCAGATAAGGAATATCATTTTACTGTAAAAAAGACTGCTGCCATGGAAAAAGGGCTGACGGTGGCACAGGTTTATTCGGCTATCGTCGAGGCTATGACGTATGAAAATACAGCAACTACTGTGACCTGGCAGGGAGACCAATACGATGTGGTGGTTTCATCGGAGCTGAAAGACCCGCTTACTGCAGAGGATCTGGAAGATTTAACGCTGACTGTAGATGATGAAAGCGGAGGCGAGAAGAAAGTGAAGCTCAGCGATGTGGCGGATCTGGAAGAAAAAGAAAGTCTCCAGGCGATTAGAAGAGATAATCAGAGCAGATATCTGACAGTGAACGGCAGTCTAAAAGAAGGATACAATGTGACGAAGGTCAGCGAAGCGGCACAGCAGGCGGCAGATGATCTGGAGCTGCCAGAAGGAACTGTCATTGAATTTGCAGGAGAGAATGAGAGTATTATGGACGCCATGCAGGATTTGGTTCTTATGCTTCTTTTAGGAATTGTTTTTGTATATCTTGTTATGGTAGCACAGTTCCAGTCACTGAAATCACCGTTCATTATTATGTTCACCATACCTTTGGCTTTTACAGGAGGACTTCTTGCACTGCTTGCAGCCGGAATGGAAATCAGTGTGATTGCCATGATCGGCATGATTATGCTGACCGGTATCATTGTAAATAATGGAATTGTACTGGTTGGCTGTATCAATCAGCTGCGAAGCCGGGGAGTATCAAAGAAGGAGGCTAT
>CABSEO010000194.1 GCA_902476665.1 uncultured Emergencia sp. | reverse complement strand
CAAAAACTGCGATATATCTTGCCGCTTTAAAAATGTTTTCGTCCTTGCCGAGATAAGAGCCATAGATCACTGTTCCGTTTCCTGCGATAGACAGAGAAAAAAAGGCCTGTCCGAAAGCGAAAATCCACAGCTTCGGTTCCAGCAGCCCTTCAGGATTCAGCTTAAAAATATACCGGTACCCCTCTTCTGCTCCCGGCAGAGTCAGTATGTAGATACCGAGAAGAATGAACAGACCGAATAAAGTAGGCATAAGAATTTTGTTCACCTTCTCAATACCTCCTGCAATACCCAGTGCCATAATAGCCAGAGTAGCGGCTACCGCAACGATCAGCCACAGATTGTTGCCCCAAGCTGATGCGGTCTGATCAAAAGTTCCCCCAATGGCTGCCATATCCTGTCCCATAGCTGACAGCTTTCCGGTTAGAGCCATAAAGGTGTATTTGAAAATCCAGCCAACAACCACTGTATAACCAATGGCAAGAGCCAGTGCTCCCAGTACCGGTATGCCCCCAATCCACTGCCCAAACTTTTTCCCGTATCTGATTTCCGTGCACCTTCCGAAAGCACCGATAGGTCCTGAACCTGTCGAACGTCCCAGAGCAATTTCTTCAATCACACCTGTGGAGCCGATCAGTGCCACAAAGAGAAAATACGGCAGCAGAAAGGTCAGTCCGCCCCAGGATGCCACCATATAGGGAAATCTCCAGATATTGCCCATGCCTACCGCCGAACCTATACATGCAAGTGTAAAACCCCAGCGGCTTTGAAACCCATCTTTTTTTTGAATAGTTATCGTTTTTGTCTTACCCATTATGTAGCATCTCCTATATAAAATCCAAACTTTAGTCTATCAGTCAATTTATTATTATATAGCGAAAAGAACGCCTGCGCAATTCTTTTATCTCTGAGAATTCTCTCAGTATACTGTTTCACTTGACATATTCAGACGCCTTCATATAATTAAAATATAAAATATCTTATTGCTATGTCATAATAAAAGAAGGTCTACAAAATTTAAAACATGGCAACAGGAGAGGAACAACGGTTATGAATAAAAGACTGAAAAAAATAATACTCTGCGTTTTAGTGATATTAATCACAATCGCTTTATTCTCATATTTTCATACTTCAGTGTCCTCTGTTGAACTTGTGAGTTTATTTAACTATCGGAAAACAGAAGAAAAAATAACATTTAGCGGACATTATAGCGCATTCTGTGACTTTTATGCAAAACACAAGGTCACTTATCATGATAATGCTGCCTATGTTATGCTATACCACTATACCTTTCCCCTGTTTAACAGGAACAGGAGTGGAATGTTTGATATTGAAATCGATTGTCGCAATCACAAGGTGGAAAATATATACCTGATTGATAAGCAGAAAATAAAGAAAGTGACCGATGATAATACAGTGGAGTAAGACTGCAGAGCCTCAATCCTCTTTGAATCCAGGTCAGGTCATCCTGTTCCGTCTTTCTGTTCATAGCATTTTACAGCAGAAAACAATTCTGTGACAGGATCCTCCGGCGATGGATATTCTGTCTGTGTTTCGCTTATACTGTACAAACTCTGAAGATTCCGCTATAATCTGATCAGAAATTCTGAAGGGAGAAATAGTTTTATGAAAAAAAATCTGCTTGGCAGAACCGGACTTTGGGTCAGTGAAGCAGGCTTTGGCGCTCTTCCCATAGGTCCCAGTCAGCGTGCCCTTCCTGTCTCTGAAGGTGCAGCTCTTCTGCGCCGTGCTCTGGATGCAGGAATCAATTTTATAGATACAGCCCAGTACTACCAGACATACCCGTACATCAGAGAAGCTCTGGCAGGAAGAAGTGATAAGAGTGATATTGTAATTTCCAGTAAATCTCTCTGTGCAGACTATGAAGGAATGTGGCTTGCCATAGAAGAAGCCAGAAAAGAACTTGACAGAGAAGTCATCGATATTTTTCTGATGCATGAGGTGAGAAGCGGACAGATTCCCCACAGAATGGGCGCCTTTCAGGCTCTTATCGAAGCTAGAGAAAAAGGGCTGGTCAGAGCCATCGGACTTTCTACTCACCATGTTGATATTGCAGAATCTGCAGCATCTATCCCTGAACTGGATGTGGTTTTCCCCCTGATTAACTACGCAGGGCTGGGAATACGCCGGGGAAATGAATTTGCATCCTGCACCGAAATGGAAACAGCTATCAGAGCCTGCAGTCAGGCAGGGAAAGGAGTATTTGCCATGAAGGCTTTCGGCGGCGGTGCACTGACCGGTAACTATCAGAAAGCCCTCAACTATGTATTCGGGCTACCGGAAATTCAGTCTGTCATGATTGGGTTCGGTGCTATGTCTGAAATCGATGATATACTCGCTTATCTGGACGGCTCTATGCCACCTGACTATAATCCCGATATCTCTCAAAAACGCGTCCGGATCAGTCAGGATGACTGTGAGGGCTGCGGCGCCTGCAAAGCTGCCTGCCCTAACAGCGCTGTTTTTTACAATCAAAACGGCCTGGCCGAAATTGACCAGACCATTTGTCTGACTTGCGGTTACTGTGCCCCTGTATGTCCGGTACGTGCCATCATCATGTACTGACTGGCATTTCAGTCAGCGGGAGAAGACTCATCCAATATCTTTTTTTCTATATTGACAAAAAGCAATGACAATTCCGGCTGCAGCAAACAGTACTCCTGTAGTCAGATATCCCAGATTCAGTGTGCCATCTGCAATGATTTGGGCTCCATCTGTAAAACCGAAGGGTGTGACATATTTAAGTCCTTCCAGCTCTTCCATCAGATTGGACAGAATGTTAAGAAAGTAAAACACAGCGGCAAGCCCCAGACCAATACCCATTCCACTCCTTTTTAAAAAAGCGGAAATTCCGAAAGTTACTGTGGCCACCTCTATCTGCATGAGAAGGTGAGCAGTAAAAATCAGGGCAAGCGTTTTAACAGGCACAGTTTCATCTATCAGAATCACAGACAGTGCCGTCACTGCTGCAGCAGTCAGATTCAGAATCACAACCTGTATAATCACTGCGCACAGTTTTGCTGCCGTGATTCTTGTTCTGGATACCGGGTGAGTCAGCAGAAATTCTGCCGTCCCGTTTTTTTCTTCTTTAGACAATGCACTGACACCCACCAGCGCTGCAAAAAAAGCACCGCCCAGCCCCAGTATATTTCCGCATTCTACACCAAAAAATCCGATAAATTCACCAAAATTCACCTGAGCCATACCAAAAGCCTCAGAGAATCCGCCCATATCCGCAAACATCTTACCGACATCTTCCATCTGCAGCGCCATCTGCGGATAGATCATCACGCAAAGTCCCAGCAGAAAGGAAATCGCCAAAGACCAGATGATCAGCGCAGTTCTTCCCTGTTTCAGCTCAAATTTCACCATTGTCACTTCCCGATTCCTCCTTTGTATAATAATGCATAAACACTTCTTCAAGACTGGGTTCTGCGATAACCACATCCTCCACCGGAAATTCTGCCAGAGCTTTCAGCAGAACATGAGCCTTTCCACTGTATAAAAAGGACACACCTTTAGCCACAGGTTTAATATCTCTCATTCCCGCCAGCACCGGAAGACTGGATGCACCGCGAAGTGTCACCCGTTTAACCCCCGTATGGCCGAGACGCTCCACAGTATCTGACACCAGTAATCTTCCTTCTCTGATAATTCCCGCATGACGGCAGTACTGCTGCACTTCTGAAAGAATATGCGACGACAAAAATATGGTTGCGCCTTCCTCATTTCTTTCTTTGAGCAAAGCATAGAATTCTCTCTGGATTAACGGATCAAGGCCGCTGGTAGGCTCGTCAAGGACGTACAGACGAGGCCGATGCTGCATTGCGCAGACAATCCCCAATTTCTTTCGGTTTCCCAAAGACAGCTGGTGCGTCTTTTTCTCCATATCCAAATCCAGACGACGACACAGAAACTCTGCCTCTTTCTCACAATCCTTCTTCCGCAGCGATGCAGACAGTCTCAGAATATCTTTTACCTTTAATCCTTCATAAAAGGTAACTTCAGAGGGCAGATATCCCACCTCTTCCAGAATCCGGATTTTATGCTTTTTCATATCCATCCCGAAAATCTCTGCTTTTCCCGCTGTTGCTGAAATCAGTCCCATGAGGGTTCGGATCAGTGTGCTTTTTCCTGCTCCGTTTGGCCCGATGCAACCGAAAAAGTCTCCTTCCTCTACAGTCAGACTGATATCTTCTATCCCTCTGTTCTTTCCATAGTACTTGGACAGATGGCTGGTCATAATCACACTGTTTTTCTGTTCACTCATATACTCATGCCTTTCTTATCTCAAGATTTTCTCCCTGTATATACAAACTTCCAGAAACTGATGAGCCTGCCAAAATCCTTTTTCATCTGTACTGAATCAAGCTGGCCTTTCTGCACCATTTCCCACAGATATCCCTCTGACGTCCAGTAAATCTCACGCATCATCATCTCCAGATCCAGTCCGTGGATAAAATCTTCAGGATTCAGCTTTTTCAATGACTCTGCCGTCTTCTGCTCAAAACAGTCCTGATAAATCTTCCTGATTTCTGTGCGAAGACACTCTTCCTTTTCATAAAAAGCTTTTACTGCAAAAGAAAACATATACGGGTATTCTTTCATCACCTGAAGTTTAGCTTCCATACCACGTTCCATCATTTCAAAAAAATCTTTTGGTTCATAGCAGTGATATTTTTCCAGATAGTCCATGGTAATTTCTGCACTTTTCTTCCACAGAAACAGATACAGTTCCTTTTTATTGTGAAAATAGTGGAACAGCAAAGATTTGCTGATACCTGCCGTCGCTGCAATCTGCGCTACAGGACTTTTTTTATAGCTGTTTTGTGAAAATACTTGAAAACCTGCATTGATGATGAGCTGCTGCTTTTCCTTTGGCAGTCTGTAAAATCTTTCATTCATAACGGAATCCTCACTGAAAAGACTACTCTCATGTATTCCATTG
>CABSEO010000193.1 GCA_902476665.1 uncultured Emergencia sp. | reverse complement strand
TATTTTTACAGAAAAAGTTCGGGAAAACATCTCATATCTTGAGAGATTCCCGAACTTTATACTGTTTTTGACATGTTTTCGGTAAACCACAGAAAAGAATCCGTTTTACCTGGAATACTACAAAGAAACCGAATCAATTTCCCGGCTTCTGCATACACAATCCAGTTCAGCGATCAAGAGCGCCCGGAAAGCCATAACAGCCGTCCGGGCGCTCTTGATTTGTTTTCATTTAGGTAAGAAGTATATGATTGATAAGGGGCGTTTTAAGCTTCTAATGCTCTTGCTGCCTCTTCTTCTTCCAGTTTTCTCATTTCCAGCATCTTTTCGTATTCTTCATCGGTCATCTTTTCGATGGTGAAGCCGGTGAAACCGTAGATAATGGATACGATCGGGCAGATATAGTTGACAAATGCATATGGAGCATATGCCAGAGTCGGCTGTCCCAGGAAACCACTCATGGTTGCACCGCATACGTTCCAAGGAATCAGCGGAGAAGTCAGAGTTCCGGAGTCTTCCAAACATCTGGACAGGTTCTTGTTTCTCAGCTTTCTATCTTCGAAAGCAGTCTTGTACATTCTGCCCGGCAGAATGATGGACAGATACTGGTCTGCAGTCAGTACGTTGATGAAGAAGCAGGTCAGAATGGTTGTCATGATCAGAAGACCATTTGTTTTTGCTATCTTCAGGATGGCGTCTACCAGCTGTCCCAGCATGCCGGTAGCTTCCAGTACGCCGGCAAAGGACATGGAGCAGAGTACGATAGATACGGTCCACAGCATGCCGTCAAAACCGCCGCCGCCCACTACATCAGCTACAGTGTAATCTGACGTAAGTACGATATCAGCACTGCTGGATTTATAACCGTAATGCATGATACTAAAGAAATCATTAAAGTCGATACCCTGAACCGCCCCCATGCAGATCATTCCGATTACCACTGCACCGAACATGGCAGGCAGTGCCGGCACCTTCAGAACTACTGCAGCCAGCAGAATCAGCACAGGAATCATCAGGAAAGGACTTACGACAAACTCATTCTGGATGGCATCCTGCAGAATATCCTTCATTTCCATCTGAACGTCTCCTTCCGGCGCAGCGCCTCTGCCCAGAATGAACCAGAGTACCAGAGCTATGATATAGGATGGGGTCACTGTCCATACCATATGTCTGATATGGTCAAAGATATTGGAGCCGGATACAGCCGGTGCCATGTTTGTGGTATCGGACATCGGAGACATCTTGTCCCCGGTATAGGCACCGGATACAACCGCACCTGCAGTCAGCGCCGGATTGATGCCCAGACCGACAGAGATACCGATCATGGCAACACCGATGGTTCCCGCTGTAGTGTAGGAAGAACCGATTACCAGAGAAACGATGGTGCACAGCAGGGCTGCGGTAACCAGGAAGATCGACGGATTGATGATATCCAGTCCATAGTAGATCATGGATGGGATAATGCCGCCGGCTTTCCAGGTGGATACCAGAATACCTACAGTCAGCAGAATCAGGTTAGCCTGCATGGAGCGGCCGATACCCTGAATCATGCCCTTTTCCATTACACTCCATTTCCAGCCGTTGAGGGCCCCAACGATGGATACGAGAGCTGCAGCCAGAATCATCGGCATGTGAGCTTCGCCGTAGCTGAAGAAAATGGAGTAACAGATTACACCTAATGTGAATACGACGCAGATTAGAACCTGCCACATAGGGACTTTTCTACCCATAAGTTCACCTTGTGCGATACAGAAGATAGGGCTTCCATATACATACACATTTTCCTTTCTAAAAAATTAAAAAAGTATAATTTCTTTTATAACAAAGTTCAAACGCTTTTCCCTATAAACCGTTTAAGCTTCATCATACTTTTTAATCAGATCTTTCGCCACTTCTTCAGAAAGTCCCGCATCGGCACAGACCTCGATGAAAGCTGCATCCAGAGCTTTTCTCTGCTCATCTGACAGCGGACAGATAGTCTGCTTGTCAATTTCCTGAACATACTCTCTGGCCTTATCCATGATGGACTTCTTGCCTTCCTTAATCCAGGTTGCTCTTTCCTGATAGTTCATGGTGATGTTGCTGTAGTTCTGTTCTTTCTTATAGTTCTTCAGGGTATGCTTCTGCGTCATAAAGTTGCCGCCGGAACCCACTTCTAAAATCAAATCAGCTGCCAGAGCTTCTTCATCAAAACGGATTCCCTTCTGCAGATGCTTCAGTGTACCGATGTAGTCATTATCGATAACCAGTTTTTCGATGGACATTTCTGCAATTACGTTCAGTCCGCCCGGACCTGATACATTGGAGCAGCCTGCCATCATAGCCATAAGTCCTGATCTTGCAGTTTCACTTCCTGCCTGATAGTCAACAATCTTGGCATCAGACATAGCTGCATAAGTATGTACAGGAAGTCCATAATAGTGGCCCATCTGTGAATATCCAGCTGTGATCATGCTGCATTCCATAGCTTCCATCGGTGTATACATGGTCTTCATATTAAAGATACATGGTGCACCGCCGTAAGATACAGGATGTCCCGGTTTCGTTACCTGTGCCAGAACCAGACCTGCCAGAATTTCTACAGTATGGTTCAGGATGCATCCTGCCAGAGTGACAGGACCGGTGGCACCTGCAATCTGTGCGGAAATAAGATTGATAGGAATATCCATTCTCACACAGTCGATAATGTTTCTCGCACCGATATGTGACCATTTCAGCGGAGATGTTACGCAGATATCAAACAGTGTGTATGGTTTTGTTCTTACTGCTTCTTCACTTCCAAGTACTGCTTTCAGCAGTTTGAATGTCCGGGGAACACCCTCTGCATCTGTCGAACCGCCGATAATCGGTTTGATGGAATTCTGCATCTCAGTATAATAAAGATACTGAGAACCCAGTTCTCCCGGTGCTTCCTCACATACGATGGAAGAAGATACGAAGTCAATGTGTGGAAGTGACTGTGCCACCTTGGTCAGGAGTTTCAAATCTTTCACGTTTGACAGTCTGACAGTGTCACCATCGCTTTCCAGAATATTGCCTGCACTGCTTCCAGGATTGAATCTAGTTTTTCCATCGCCGAATGTGCAGTAGAAGTTACCTTCCCTGTCATATAAATCAAAGGTGCTCGGCGCTGATTCGATGCATTTTTCAACCAGTTCTCTCGGGAACTTTACCTTCTGTGTATCTCTGTCAACCTGACAGCCTGCATTTTCAAGAAGATCTAACGCTTCATCATATGCAAAAATAATTCCCAGGTTTTCCAGAACCTGCAGCGCCTTCTCGTGCATTTCCTTTACCTGATCATTGCTCAGCACTCTCAGCTGTGGCATATTGTCAAATGTAAATTTGTCCATTGCTTTTATACCTCTGCCTCTCCTTAGTTTTATTCATGTACAAATTATACAATATTTCTTGTTCTGTCTTTAGTTCTTATTTCAGTTATTTTAGAAAAAAAATTATAAATTTCAGACTATTAGTTTTATGTAAAGTTGCTAAAACTTTTCAACTCAAGTATTTTCAACATGTACAGCCTTCTGCCAAGGACAGAGCAGATCTAATATTCGAAATCTTCAACTCACTTTACAGGTAAAAATATTACCAAAGGAAATAATCTTTCTATATGGACTTTCCCTGTATCCAATGATAGAATTGCTGTATTAAAAGTATCTTATGCAAACTGTGATTTTGAAAAGCTGATATTATGAAATGAGGAGAATACTATGGTAAAACAAATTTATCCTAGAGTGGAAGTAAATCTGCAGTATCTGGAGGAAAATGTTGCTGCAGTTGTAGACAGATGCAAACCGTTCGGCATTGACATTGCCGGCGTTGTCAAAGGCACCACCGGCATTCCTGAATGTGCAAAGATGTATCAGGAAGGCGGCGCTAAAATGATCGCCTCTTCCAGACTGGAACAGATTGAAGACGCAATAAACTACGGCATCGACCTGCCTATGCTTCTTCTCCGTGTTCCTATGATCAGTGAACTTCCTGAAGTTGTCAGACTCTGTGACATCAGTCTGAACAGCGAGGTTTCTGTGCTGAAAGCCCTAAATGAAGAGGCAGGAAAACAGAATAAAGTACATAAAGTAATTCTGATGGCAGACCTTGGAGATCTCCGTGAAGGATTCTGGGACAAAGATGAAATGGTTGACGTTGCTGTCATGGTGGAAAATGAACTTAACAATCTGGAACTGGGTGGAGTGGGAACCAACCTGGGCTGTTACGGTTCCATCGAAGCTACCGCAGACAAACTGGAAGAACTGGTTGCCATCGCTGAACGGATCGAAGAAAAAATCGGCAGACAGCTGGAATTCATCTCTGGCGGTGCAACTACAAGCCTTCCTAGAATTATTAATAATGATATGCCAAAAAGAATCAATCTGCTCAGGGTCGGTGAAGGAATTCTGCTGGCAAGAGACCTGGACGTATTCTACGGCTATGACATGAGCTGGATGCATCAGGACGTATATACTCTAAAAGCTGAAGTCATCGAAGTAAAGGACAAACCTTCTCATCCTGTAGGAAAAATCTCCATCGACGCCTTCGGCCACACGCCTGAATATGTGGACAGAGGTATCCGCAAAAGAGCACTGCTGGGTATTGGCAAAGTCGACTACGGCAGCATCGATGAAATTTTCCCGAAAGATAAGGGAATTGAAGTGATTGGTGCTTCCAGTGACCATACTATTTTGGATATTGAAGACGCAGAGCGCGATCTGAAACCTGGAGACATTGTAGAGTTCGGCATCAACTACGCTTCCATCGTATACCTGACTAACTGCAGAAATGTGCAGATCGTCTTCGTATAAAACCTGCTTTACCTGAAAACAACAGCCTCCGCGGTATTGATGCGGAGGCGGTTTTAGAAAAAGGAGATATTATGGCAAAATTAATTGATTATCAGTGCAAATACACCAGTTACAGCGGCATGTCAAAAGATGCAGCCGCAGCAAAAGGGCTGACCCTTCCGGAAGCATATTTTCATGCAGAACAGATTGCA
>CABSEO010000192.1 GCA_902476665.1 uncultured Emergencia sp. | reverse complement strand
GGATCTTTGCCGGCATCTACGCAGATGAAGCAAAATCTGGTACGAACCGGGAACATCGAGAAGAATTCAACCGCATGATAAAAGATGCGATGAATGGAAAGCTGGACTACATCGTTACAAAGTCCATTTCCCGATTCGCACGAAACACGATTGACTCCCTGACCTGTACCCGTGAGCTTCGGCAGCTGAAGCCGCCAGTGGGTATCTATTTCGAGAAAGAAAACATCGACACGCTGGACGCCAAAGGTGAGCTGATCCTGACGATCCTTTCTGCACTGGCACAGGATGAGAGCCGTTCCATTTCCGATAACATCCGCTGGAGCATCCAGAAGAAGTTCCAGTCTGGTGTCCCGCATATCAATCTGAAACGGATGCTGGGATATGAGCTTGGGGAAAATAAGCAGTGGGTCATCGTGCCGGAGCAGGCAGAGATCATCCGCTACATTTTTGACCGTTTCGTGAAAGGCCAGACGGCGAATAAGATCGCTCAGGAGCTGAACCAGATGGAAAAGTTCACGGTCAATGGAAAGAAGTGGAGTGCTAGCTCGATCCTGATCGTCCTGCGGAATGAGAAGTATGTGGGCGATATCGAGATGCAGAAGACCATCACGAAGGACTTCCTTACCCACCGTTCCAGCATCAATAAGGGCGAAGCACCCCGGTACTATGTGAAGAACCATCATGTGGGCATCATCGACCGTGTGACTTGGGACAAAGTGCAGACCATGCTGTTCGAGAAGCCGAGGGCAGATATGACGAAAGGACCCGGCAAGAAAAAGGTAAAGAGTATTAAGGGTTCTCCGTTTGGAAACCTGCGCTGCGGTGCGATCCTGGAGAATGGGCCGGATGCCGGAAAGCCCTGCGGGGAGGGATTCTTCCGTACAACCTACACGGGTGTGGCAAATGGTTACAGCGATGAGCGGAGTCTTAAGGCGACTGGTGAGGATATCGGAGAGTATCTGGAAAAATACACCTATTCGTATCCCGTTTGGCGGTGCAAGCGTAAGGTCGGGGAGCGGGACGGTGAGCCGCCGAAGAACGGTTCTCCCGACCAGAAAGCGTATTGCCGGAGCAAGAAAGGCTGCATGTCAGATGAGGAAAAGGAAGCTGCAAACAAGCGCTGCCCATCCGAACGCTACCATGAGTGTGCGCTGGAGCAGAGTTTCATGGAACTGCTCTACAGCATGAAGCGTGACTTTGAACAGCACGGTGATGCCTCCATGATCGTGACGATGTTTGACAACGCCTATGAGCAGGCTGTCCGGCTGGCGAATAACAACAGCATCTCGGTGCAGAGGATGGCAACGGTGGAGAATCAGATCAAGGAGATGGAAGAACGCCTGCAGGATGCCATCAGCCATCAGGTGGCGGCGCTTCGGGAAGCTGCACTGGAACAGAACGTGGAACTGAATGAAGCCCTTTCCAACGGGGAAGTGACCATTGACGACATCGACCTGGACATCCGAAGCGGACTGACACCGGGAAGCATCGGAGTGAGCTTCTATGGGACGGAAACGGAGGAAGGCTCGGAAGCCCAGATTTATACAGAACTTGTGAACGACCTGCAGGAACGGCTGAAAACACTCCAACAGGAACGGCAGACGATCGAGGAGGAACAGGGTGTGCTGGCGATCATGAAAAAGAACTTTGAATACTTCCTTGCCTGCCTGAAAGAACTGCCGGATACCAATGCAGGCGGAATGCCGCTGAGAGTCAACGGTCTGGATGTACAGGGAACCCTGCTTCGGGATGTGGACGGAAATGCCATCGAAGGCCGGAAACGTGCCATCACCAGCGGAAAGCTCAAGCTGACTCCTGAGCGGATCGCAGAAGCACCAGATATGCTCCACTTTGAAAAAGGCATCTACTGTGCTTTTGTTGAGAGCGGGGTACTGCAGGGGGATGTGGCAACCTATAAGACAAACTTCGGTGTGACACTGACCTCAAAAGGCAACCGCAGAACGCTCGACAGCTTCATGGGTTATAAGCGGAGTGACATGGACGGCAATGTGGTCTATGTGGATGCTCCTTATAAGGTGTACGGATTCAGCATTCAGTACCGCAGATACCTGACAACTGCAGCGAAGCGCGAGAGGGAAGAAGTGGTGTGATGGAAGGAGACAGGACCCTGCCGGGTGTGGCTTTTGTGGCTGCATCTGGCAGGGCTTTTTTTGTTTTTAAGGTTTTACTGTGCGGCTATTTTGCCTGTTTTTTCGTCTGGTCTTTTTTACCTGTAGGGATTGCTATGTGCAGATTCCTGTTATATGTTGTGGGTGGCGAGAAATACACATAGCAAGGAGTGTTTGAAATGAAAGATGTAGCAGGGATGCTGGCAGAGAAATATGGTGCAACAGCTGAGGAGATTGTGGCGGCCGGTGCTATGAAATTATATCTCCAGAGCATGGAGCCGGCAGAGGCACTGAGAAAGGTGAGGGCTGTGTATGAGCCAAAAGTGATCCGGCTTGACAGTGGCGAAGGCGTGCCGGTACAAAGCAATATTGATGGTGCAAAGTACGCTGCGTTCATCGATGAGTCTGTGGTGTTTGCTGCTCAGAAGATGAGAGGGCGTGGGGATGCATTGGCAGAAATGGTTATGGAATCAAGTGTGCCAGCGTGGAGTTCATGAGTTTTATCGAGGATGTATATAGGAGTTTGCATCGGCGTGGATATTAATGAAAAAATTTACAGGTGATCATTTCCAAGGCGTTGATGGGGTTGATTATTTTTTTAGAAGAGCATGACCGCTTGAAATAAGCGTGCTTTGATGGTAAGATATTGATGGGGAGATTTATTCTTCACAACCTGAAAGAGGGTGATATCCGATGAATAAGTGTAGAGATTTGGATTTCGAGCGAAAGCATGAAGAAGATCTTCAAAGATTGCGAGGTTTTAGGCTTTTGGATGATGATTTCATGAGCAAAGTCTTTGAAGATATAAAGTGTGCAGAATTTTTGTTGCAGATTATTCTGAATCGAGACGATCTGAAAGTGAAAAAATCCAATAGCCAGTATAGCGTTAAAAATTTACAGGGAAAATCTGTGCGGTTGGATATTCTTGCAGTGGATAGGGAAAACCGTGTATACAATATTGAAATTCAGCGAAATGATAAAGGTGCTGGTGTTAAGCGAGCTAGGTATAACAGCGGTATAATCGATGCGAATGTTACTGAACCAGGCGAGCAGTATGAATACCTGAATGAAACTTATGTGATTTTCATCACAGAGAATGATGTTCTTAAAAGAGGACTTCCGATATATCATATTGACCGTATGATTAAAGAAACAGGAGAATCATTTGGTGACGAATCGCATATTATATATGTGAACTCTCAAATCAAAAATGAAACGGCACTTGGAAAACTGATGCATGACTTTTCTTGTACAAGTGCAAAAGATATGTATTATGAAGTATTAGCTAATCGAGTACAGTACTTCAAAGAAGATGAGAAAGGAGTGGCGGTTATGTGCAAGGTTATGGAAGACATGAGAAATGAAGCTGCAAGAGAAAACTCTCTGGAAACAGCCCGTAGCTTGCTGTTGATTGGAAAGCTAACTTATGAGGAAATAGCACAAGCTACGAAACTTACAGTTGATGAGGTAAAAGAACTAGATGAGAGAAGAAGTGCATAATTGAAACTCATCGCCTACCGGTGCAGTGTGTAACTATTGATATGCTTTTTCCATTGATGGCAGAGAAAACCAGATGTCTAAAAAACTGAAAGAGTGAGCGAAGTGTGCAAGCAGATGGAAGATTTAAGAAATGAGAGTATTCTTGAGGGCATCGACATTGGCGACCTTAGAACGACAGTAAAGTATTATAAAAAGGGCAAGATTACCCTTGAAGAAGCTGCTGAGGACTTGAACATGACTGTGGAAGAATTTAAAGAGAAGATGAACCAAATTCCAGCAGAAGCAGTATAAAACATACCAGCCCACTGGCGCACTGTGTAGATTCCTACATGGTCCGCTGGTGGGCTTCTTTTTTTGTCCTTACCCGCATAAACCACAGACAGCACTTCGGTGTGTTCCAAAGTGCAGTTGTGGCTTATGCGGGCTTTTTTGTTATATGATCAACAAGTTATAAAATCAAACTCCTAAGCCGTATAAAATTGCTTTCATCTCCTTTACCATCCGGGTGAGAATCTCCTGCTCAATTGCATTACAGTCTAAAAGCAGACGGTGGATCTCGGAATCGGCAGTGGACGCGGAGTGCGCCAAACTGTCTACAAGAAGATCATCTGCTGAGATGTTAAGAATATTAGCAATCTGAATGAGTGATTCCAAACTTGGTTTGCTCTTTCCGAGTTCTATGTTGCTAATGTGCTTGTTTCCAACTCCGCAGCTGAAAGCAAGTTCTTCCTGTGATAAATTTTTCTTGCTCCTGAAATCAGCGATACGCTGTCCAAGTGCGATATAGTCAATTGCCATGTGTTCCTCCTTATGAATCCCGCATAAGGCAATACGATTATCCCGCATGAAAATGCACATAGCAACCGATCTACAGCTAAGACCGCAAAGTCCTTCACTCCTATCAGTAGTGTGGTCTTAGCCCCTTTTTCCACCTGCTAGGTGGAATTTTTAAGTTCACTCCACCTGTTAAGTGGAGGTCAAATCATCATGCAACCCTTATAATGTAAATGAGGGAAAGACTGCATACAGAAAGGAACGATGATGGCGAACAAAGGAGAAACAGGAATTCTTACATTATATAGTGATGTACAGGCGACTGCCGTCCGCTGGTTGTGGTATCCGTTCATTGCAGTTGGAAAAATCACATTGCTGCAAGGCGACCCTGGTGACGGCAAGTCCACAATGATGATGAATCTGATAGCAGAACTGTCCAAGGGCGGAACTCTGCCAGATGGAAAAATCATCGGAATGCCGCAGAGGGTCATTTATCAGTGTTCCGAAGATGGTGTTTCAGATACCATAAAGCCCCGACTGGAAAAATGCGGAGCTGATTGCAGAAATGTTGCATTTATTAATGAAGAAACATACAGTGGTCTGACACTGGATG
>CABSEO010000191.1 GCA_902476665.1 uncultured Emergencia sp. | reverse complement strand
CAGCCTGTCCCAGAACAGGAACGTCCGAAAAAATCTGATAAAGGCTATCTTCTCCGATCAGCGCAATCATTCCACCGATTGCCAGGGAAATGATAAAAACAAAGAAAAAGACCTTCAGCGTGTGAGAAACGGCATCTAACAGAATACTCCCTCCACAGCTGCATGACTCAGCCGGCAGTTCAAATTCTTTTGGCATCTTATGCCTTCTCGCCAACCATCCGAACAGAAACTCAATGAGAAAACCACTTATGACAGCGATCGCCACCTTTAAGGCCAATATTTTTACAATAACGGAAACTTCCACCTTTTCTGAGATCAGAATAGGCAGCATTTCATCAGATGTAGACATATAAACAGCGATCAGTGTTCCCAAAGTTACCACTCTGTTTATATAAAAATAAGAAGCAGCCGCAGAAAAGCCGCACTGAGGAAAAGCCCCCAGAAGACTTCCCCACACAGGTCCCAGTTTCCCGGCTTCCCTGATAATTTCTTTTGTTCTGTGTCCTGACGCCCTCTCCAGAATTCCCATCGCCAGATAGGTCAAAAACAAAAACGGCATCAGCCGCAGACTGTCCAGCAGAGCGTCCAGAAAAATTTCTGTCATAGCATTTCCTCATACTCTCATAAATTTGCAACTCATTTGCATTTTTCATTATACCATTACAGCTATAAATGTCAACAGGAGGAAAACCTCACAGCCCGATGATGATTCGATTCTCGTTAAAAACTTAATACAAATCGCAAAATACCCAAAATGTGTACAAGACGAAACAGTAAGAGGATTTTATTTCTTGCCGGCAAACGGCAAATCTATGTGAAATGCTGTGAGAGGCCTTTTCTTTTTCAATGTGATAGTGAAAGGAATTTACGAAAAACTTATTTCTTCATTGGTTTTCAGAAACAGTGCCTTTCTTCGCTGCAAAACAGACAAATCAATCCTTTTTTCAGTTAAGACCGCACTCCGACGTGTATGGATAAACTGGCTCTCTGCAGAAAGAGTAAAATAAATACAAAAAAGAGCTGACGCTCCGGATAACATTAAACCCGATTTGCGCCAGCTTTTATCATTTTATTCGTTTACTGCAGATTGCAGCATGCATATCCACTGTCAATATAATGACAAATTGTACGGACAGTAAAATGCCGTTCATTGCACATGCTGCACTGACAGGAAGGTTGGTCAGGCTCCTCCGGCAGTACAAATGAGATGCATCTGACAAGCACATCTGCACACTGAGACTGATGATGAGCAGGAATTGCCAGCACTTTCATACCTCTCTGATGCTCTTCCCCCTCTTCATCCAGTTCATTCAGAATTACGGCAAGTGCCACTCTTCTGCCAGGGCATACCTGACTGAGATTCAAATCCAGCTGCAATATTCTTCCCGGAGATGTCAGAAGTATATCTCCCGCCGAATATTCGAAAATATCACTACAGCCTCCCACATTAACCGATACCGGTTCCGGGCATGGTTCCGGATAAATCACCGTATCACACCGAATATCTACCATCGGATGCTGGAAATTGACAATATTGCCTTCCGAGTCAGAATAACTGATGGACTCGTTAACCGGCATCAGACCCTGTGTATCACCAATGTGCTTTACGGTAAACTGCAAAGACGCGCCCTCACTGCCTTCTACACCAAGTTCCTCAATATTCCAGCGCAGTGCTGTGCTGTTCAAAATGCTCACTGTTCCAACAGTGGGCTGAGCAACATTGACCAGCTTAAAATTATCATGAATCATTTCATCGATTACAATGTCGGTGGCTCCTATCTTGGAAATGTTTTTTGCAAGATCTGCAAAAATCTGCTCCAGAGCAGCTGCTGTCGGTGCAACAGCTGTGTGAGAAGCGTCAGGATCAGAAGCCCAGTCATTTAACGCTGTCATATCAATACCGTCACTTCCAATTAGTCCAATTACATAAATTACTGCGCCCGCAGCTTTTGCTGTCTCCGCCACCTGTGACGGCGGAGCACCTGCAGTCGTTTTTCCATCTGTAAACATCACCATGACTTTGGCGTTATTCGATGCGGGATCAAAAAGTTCAAAAGCTTTGGAAAAAGCATCACTGTGATTGGTGAAACCGCCTGCTTTCAGACTCTCTGTGGCTTCTTTCAGCTCTGCCACAGATGTAATCAGCTGTGTATCTGCAGATGCTGTATCCGCAAAGCTGACCACGGCCATCCTGCTTCCCGATCCAATGTTGCCGTCCTGCGTACTGTCGGTGGCTTTGTCGATTATATCGATAAACGTGTTTGCTCCTAGCTTCAGATTTTCCAGCGGTTCCCCTTCCATACTTCCCGATCGGTCCAGAATCATCACAATATCTGTCGGATTGTCAACAATATCCGGCGATGCGGACAGAGTCAGACTGACAGTAAGCTCTCCCCCGCAATCAATAGTATCTGAACTGATCAGTTTATTTGAATTCGTAATACCCATTCTATCCCTCCATTGTTTCAGGCCTTTTTCAGACCCTCCTTCAGCATATTCAGGAAATCCCCGGAGGGTGAAGACTTTTATTTTTTGTTTGACCTCAAAACAGGATATAAGACAGACTTCTGTTTCACTTTCTGCGGCTGAAAACCTGCTTTTCTGCTAAAACAGAACAACGCCGGCTGACTGCCGGCGTTGTTACGCTAATCTTCTTCCATACTAAACGAATGCTACTGTTCTTTGTTCATTTTATCCAGAATCTTGTTCACAACAGCCTCTGCCACCTGATCCTTACCCATGAGAGAAAGTTGCTCAGCCCCTTCTTCTGTGATCAGAGTCACCAGGTTCGTATCCGTACCGAAACCGGCTCCATCATCTTTCAGATTATTGGCCACGATCATATCCGCATTTTTTCGCCTCAGCTTAGCAGTGGAATTTTCCAGCATATTCTCTGTTTCCATGGAAAAACCGCAGAGCAACTGCCCCTGTCTTTTGTGCTCTCCAAGATATTTCAGAATGTCCTTTGTACGTTTCATCGGTATGGACAAATCACCGTCTTTTTTCTTTACTTTCTCCTGACTGACCTCTGCAGGAGTATAATCACTGACCGCAGCAGCTTTGATAATAATATCCATCTTATCCCCGCGGCTTGTAACCGCCTCAAACATATCTGCAGCGCTTTCCACAGGTACAATATCAATAAACATAGGAATTTCACAGCTGGTCTGTGCCTTGACAACCGTTACCTCAGCACCGCGCAGCATGCACTCCTTTGCCAGCGCAAATCCCATTTTTCCCGTAGAATGATTGGTAATAAACCGGACGGGATCCATTGCCTCTCTGGTGGCACCTGCTGTGATCAGCACTTTTTTTCCCATCATATCCTTCTCACGGGAGATTGCTCTTTCAATATACTGAAACAAAACATCAGGTTCAGGCATTTTTCCTGTTCCTGTATCGCCACAGGCAAGATATCCTGTGGCCGGACGGATTACCTCAATACCATACTTCTCCAGCAAATCAATATTATTCTGAGTTACCGGATTTTCATACATCGCCGTGTTCATGGCAGGTGCCACAATCTTCGGACATTTGGCTGCCAGAAATGTGGTGGTCAGCATGTAGCCATGACATTAGCTGTAGCCGGCGCAACCATAAACACATCAGCTTTCTTGGCCAAAGACACGTGTTCTACATCAAACTTAAAATTCCGTTCAAAGGTATCAGTTACACATTTGTTGCCGGTCAGTGTTTCAAAAGTAAGGGGATGTATAAAATTGCAGGCGTGCTCTGTCATAATTACATGCACCTCTGCCCCTGTTTTGACCAGACTGCTGGCCAGATAGGCTGTTTTATAAGCGGCAATTCCTCCGCTGACTCCAATGAGAACGGTTTTATCCTTTAGCATGTTTCTTTCTCCTTGTCTTTACAATGGCAATAGTATACCACCCCCTGTCAGCGATTTCAACCATAAAGACGCTTTTCGGAGGCAGAGACAAAGGGATATTGTCAGATAGGTACCCCAACTTGACCAGTGTTAATCATTTAATTAACCATAATAGCCTGTTTCAGTAAAAATGAGTATACAAATTAGAGAAGAAATCGCAGATTTCTCTCTATTTTGAGCAAATTCTTCCATATTCTTAACCTAAACAGACTGTAAATGCAAAGAGACGTATAAAAACGTTCAATGAGCATATACGTAAAAGTCAAGTTTTTTAATTCTCTGGTTAATAAAATTTCGTATTCATACACAATTGAGTATTTCTTTCAATTGCAACTCGGATTGCCGGATTGCTTCAAGTATGACGTACCTATCTCTCTATGGTATCTAGAAACAGAGCCATTGCAGATAGATATTGATTTATCATCTGTAATGGCTCTGTTTTATAAATTATCAATTCATGGGCAGATGGATATTACGTTATTTCACCAGTCTCCATGCCTTGTTGGAATACTGAGTGTATACGGTTTCGCCTGCGATGTCTCTCACGCCACGAACCTTATAATAGTATCTGGTTCCTTTTTTCAGTTCTTTAGTATTCTTGTACCATCCTGTAATTCCGCCCTGCTTTGTCTCATAGTATGGCTCTGTACCGTATCCGCTGTAGCGCTTGGTGGATTTGTAGACTTCATAATAATCCACCTTATAACCCAGGGATTTTTTCCAGTTCAGTTTGATAAAGCCTTTCCCCAGTGTTGAGGTCAACTTGATGGTGGTGTTCTCTACTCCCTTCTTCAGACGGGCATTCTTTTCAGCTTCCTGATCATCAGGATCTACCACTTTCTGCGTGGTTACCACCAGCTTGTCTCCTGTCTTCAGACCGGTTACAGTAGTCACTTTGCCCAGAGATTTACCATTGAGCACTACATCAGCCAGTTCATAGCCTTCTGCCACGGTAATAGTTGCGATGGTGCCGTAGGAGCTGAGAACAACTGTTGCATTGGCGTCAGCTTCGATGGTCGGATTCTGTGTGGTCGGTGTCGGCGGAATGTATGGATTGGCAACTTCCACATAGTTTCCGTTTTCATCCTTCTCCCAGTGATAGCCCGGAGTCGGTTCGATGGACGGAGTCT
>CABSEO010000190.1 GCA_902476665.1 uncultured Emergencia sp. | reverse complement strand
ATGCAGTCTGAGGCGGGTGCCGCAGGAACGGTTCACGGCGCATTGTCTTCAGGAGCTTTGACAACGACGTATACGTCCTCTCAAGGACTTTTACTGATGATTCCCAATATGTATAAAATTGCAGGAGAAATGCTTCCTGCAGTATTTCATGTAGCAGCAAGAACGGTATCCAGCCATGCATTGTGCATATTTGGTGACCATTCAGATGTTATGGCGACCAGGCAGACAGGGTTTGCCCTGCTGGCTTCAAGTTCTGTACAAGAGGTAATGGATCTGGGTGCAGTGGCTCATCTCTCCGCCATCAGGGGAAGTCTGCCTTTTGTTCACTTCTTTGACGGTTTCAGAACATCCCATGAAATTCAGAAAATAGAAACTATTGAATATGATGAATTAAGAAAACTTATTGACCTCAATGCAGTAGATAAATTCAGAAAAAGAGCTTTGAATCCTGAGCATCCGGTGATTCGAGGAACAGCACAGAATCCTGATATTTTTTTTCAGGCCAGAGAGGCCTCCAATAAATATTATAATGAACTGCCGGAAATTGTGGCAGAATACATGGACAAGATCGGTCAGTTGACAGGTCGCAGATACCGTCCATTTGATTATGTCGGGGCACCTGATGCGGAAAATATCATTGTCGCTATGGGATCCGTCTGTGAAACCATTGAAGAATCTATGGAAAAGCTGCTCAGGGAAGGTCATAAGGTTGGACTGATTAAGGTTCGTCTTTACAGACCTTTTGTAAAAAAATATTTTATGGACGTGCTTCCCAAGACAGTAGAGAGAATTGCTGTGCTTGACAGGACAAAAGAGCCGGGAGCAATTGGAGAACCTTTATACGAGGATATTAAAACCATGCTTTATGGTGAAAAGTATGCCCCGGAGGTTTACGGGGGCAGATATGGTCTAGGATCTAAGGATGTTACTCCCGGTATGATTCAGGCGGTTTATGACAACTTGTATCATAAACATCCGAAAGACCACTTTACAGTAGGGATCGAGGATGATGTGACAGGGCATTCCCTGGGTTACACAGTGGGGATTTCCAGAGAACCGGAAGGAACTATCAAGTGCAAGTTCTGGGGACTCGGCTCAGATGGTACGGTAGGCGCAAACAAGACTGCTATCAAAATTATCGGTGATAAGACGGATATGTATGCCCAGGGCTATTTTGCCTACGATTCTAAGAAGTCCGGAGGGGTAACCATTTCGCACCTGCGTTTTGGAAATCACCCAATTAAATCAGCATATCAGATCAATCAGGCTGATTTTGTCGCCTGTCATAATCAGGCCTATCTCAGGCAGTATGACATGTTGAAGGATCTGAGAAAGGGCGGTATTTTTCTTTTGAACAGCTTATGGACGCCTGAGGAGATGGACACGCATCTGCCGGCATCTGTAAAACGCGCCCTTGCCAAGAAAGAGGCTGATTTCTATACTATTGATGCCTGGAAGATTAGCGAAGCCATCGGCCTGGGCAGCAGAATCAATATGATCATGCAGGCCGCATTTTTTAAACTGACAGAGGTAATTCCTACAGATGATGCAATCAGATATCTGAAGGAAGGAATTGAAAAAACATATAAGAAGAAAGGACAGCACATTATTGATATGAACTGCAGGGCAGTGGATGAAGGCATCAATGCTGTTCAGAAGGTGGAGATTCCTGAAAGCTGGCTCTATGCAGAAGATTCGAAAGAAAGAGTACTGGATCTGCCTGAGTTCATTGAGGATGTTTTGATTCCTATGAATAGACAGGAAGGAGAGGATCTGCCGGTCAGCACTTTTGTGGAACGGGCTGACGGATCATTTCCTCTGGGTACCAGCAGATATGAGAAACGAGGAGTAGCAGTGCATCTACCTAAATGGGACAAGGCAAAATGCATTCAGTGCAACCAGTGTTCTTTTGTCTGCCCCCATTCGGCTATCAGGCCTGTACTTCTCAGTGAAGAGGAACTTAATAGGGCCCCTTCCGGCTTTGAGACTATCAAAGCCCAGGGAACAGGACTTGAAGGGCTTTATTACAGAATGCAGTTATCCGCACTGGACTGCATGGGCTGTGGCAATTGTGCTGATATTTGTCCGGCAAAGGAAAAAGCTTTGAGAATGGAAGCATATGCAGATGTAGTCAGTGAAGCAGAGAACTGGGAATTTGCTGTGAAGATTCCAAAGAAGGAACTTCCGATTCAGAAAAAGACTGTGAAGGGAAGTCAGTTTTATCAGCCGTATTTTGAATTTTCCGGAGCCTGTGCGGGATGTGGAGAAACGCCATATTTGAAAGTCATCACTCAGCTTTTTGGTGATAGAATGATGATTGCCAATGCTACAGGATGCTCTTCCATCTGGGGCGCCTCAGCACCATCCATGCCGTATTGCACCGACGAGAATGGCCACGGACCGGCATGGGCAAATTCTCTCTTTGAGGATAACGCTGAATTTGGATACGGTATGCTTCTGGCCACAAAACAGATTCGTGATAAAATCGAAAGTAACATGAAGGCACTTCTGGAACTGGATATTGATGACGAGATGAAGGATGCTTTCAGAGAATGGCTGGAATATAAGGATCAGGGGGAAGAATCAATCGGTGCAAGCAAGAAAGTGCTGGAAGCTATTGCGCATATGAAAACTTCTGACGAAGTTCTGAAACAGCTTGCAGACAGAATTTTGCGCTACAGAGACTACCTGGTAAAGAAATCAGTCTGGGCTGTCGGCGGTGACGGATGGGCTTATGATATCGGCTATGGCGGCCTTGATCATGTACTTGCGTCTGGCGAAAACATTAATGTGCTGGTTTTTGATACCGAAGTCTATTCAAACACAGGAGGCCAGGCATCTAAAGCTACTCCTGCGGCTGCTATCGCAAAGTTTGCAGCTTCAGGAAAAAAAATAAAGAAAAAGGATTTGGGACTGATGGCTATGTCCTACGGTTACGTTTATGTGGCGCAGGTGGGCATGGGCGCTGACAAGAATCAGTTTATGAAGGCTGTGATAGAGGCTGAAGCTTACAACGGTCCGTCACTGATCATTGCTTATGCACCTTGTATCAATCATGGTCTGAAGAAGGGAATGGGAAAATCTCAGGAAAATATAAAGGATGCAGTAGACTCAGGATACTGGCATCTGTACAGATATAATCCAGAACTGAAAAAGCAGGGAAGAAATCCGTTTATTATGGATTCTAAGGCTCCTGTGAAGCCGTTCAGAGACTTTATCATGGGCCAGAACAGATATGCCTCCTTAGCTAAAGAATTTCCTCAGAAGGCCGATAAACTCTTTGCTATGACAGAAGAAGACGCCAGAGAGAAATATGAAACCTATAAGAAAATGGCAGAAAACTGATTGTAAAGGGCGGTACTTCCTCATATCGCCCTTTTTACTATATTATTAAAAAAGAGACGCATGATACGTCTCTTTAAAACTCTGTATTAGGAGAAAATTCCCATTTTGAAGAAGGTATCCAGCTGTCCCAGCAGTACCAGTACCATGAGCAGCGGAGCCGTGAACTTGAGACAGAAATCAAAGAACTTCTGAGTTCTGAATCTGTTTCCGTTAAGAGTAACTTCCTTGTCTACCAGTTCTGTTGGAAGAATAATGGCCATGTAGCATGCACCCAGAGGCATCAGAATACCTTCGGATATCAGGTCAAAGCTGTCAAGCCAGGTGCTTTGTCCGAAAATCTGAGGAAAACCGTTTCCGCCCAGACCGTCCAGTGCTACAAATACACCTTCAATACCAATCAGAATACCCATTATGGTAACAACGGTTTTTCTCTTTAACGGTTTGCCCTTCTCTGCACGCTTGTCCATAACAGTGGAGCTGACTGCTTCCAGCAATGCGATGGAAGATGTGATTGCGGCAATAAATACCAGAGCATAGAAAATGAATCCGAAGAGAGGACCGAATTTTCCCATTGCTGAAAATACTGTCTGCAGTGTGATAAAGAGCAGACCAGGGCCCTGAGTAGGTTCCTGTCCGGATGCAAATACTGCAGGCATGATTGCGAGCGCAGCCATGATAGCGATGAGTGTATCGGCAAACGGAATGATCAGAGCACTTCTTTCCAGACTGGCATCTTTTTTCATATAGGAACCGTAAGTGATAGTAATGCCCATGCCCAGAGAAAGTGAGAAGAACATCTGACCGCCTGCTGCAGCAAGAACGTTGATGATACCGGCGCCCTTGAACACTTCCCAGTTAGGCTTGAAAATAAATTCTAAACCTTCTGAAGCACCCGGCAGGGTAACACTTCTGATAATTACGATTACCAGTGCGAAAAACAGAGCAGGCATTGCAACTTTGGTAAATCTCTCAATACCGCTGGAAACACCGCCTCTAACAATGAGGATGGTGAGCAGTACGAAAATAACTGTATAAATCACACTGTCTACCTGATCTGTTACAAATGAGTTGAAAAATTCAGCACTATCTGTTTCACCTACGCCAAAGCCTGCACCAAATAAATCTCCCAGATTGGCAACCGCATATTTCACACAGTAGCCGCCGAGCATGCAGTAGAAACCTAGAATCAGCAGCGGTGAAATCCAGCCGAACCAGCCGATAAAGGCATACTTCTTGCTCAGAGATTCGTATGCGGCAATAACACCTTTTCCGGAGTGTCTGCCCAGGGATAATTCTCCCAGACAAATGACATAGCCAACGAAGATAACTAAGAGTATATAGAGGATCAGAAAGGCGAAACCGCCGTTCATTCCCATTTTATATGGGAATCCCCACAAGTTTCCAAGGCCTACAGCAGAGCCGATTGCAGCCATCAGAAAGCCGAAATTGCTGCCCCACTGGCCTTTTTCGTGATGATGTTCCATAGAATAAAGCCCTCCTATTCTTGGTTACAAAATAATTTCGTACACTACA
This sequence comes from uncultured Emergencia sp., assembly GCA_902476665.1. Lineage (GTDB taxonomy): Bacteria > Bacillota > Clostridia > Peptostreptococcales > Anaerovoracaceae > Senimuribacter. The sequence continues at coordinate 168 of CABSEO010000190.1, read as the reverse complement.
TTATATCGACAAGAAAAAACATTGTCAACAGGAACATAAAAATGAGGAATGGAATTGTTTTTGAAAACAAATGAAATGAGACATGCAGGCTTGATTAGAGTTGCAGAACACAAAACCATCAAAAAACTCAGGAAATCGATCCTGAGTTTTTTGATTAAATTATTATAA
>CABSEO010000189.1 GCA_902476665.1 uncultured Emergencia sp. | reverse complement strand
TTGAATCCAGCTGTTACAGGCTCTCCGATATAAGCAGATCCGTCAGCTTTTGCCCCTTTCTTGATGGCTCTCTGGTCGTCAAAGAAAAACCCGGTTCTTCCTTTTGCGCATATTACCTTTTTAATTTTCACGTTAACCGCCTCCAATTATCTGTTTTCAAATCTTAATATATCTCTTAAACCGAGGCCGCCGAAAAGCTTTTATGATACCGGCTTCTTCTGCGGCCTGCTGTCAAAACTGTCTTATTTCCAAGGTCTTCCTACCAGTTTACCCTTACTGATGGAGTAAACATCATCAATCACCATCTGGAAGGATGCATCTCTCTTTTCATACTGAGCTCTCTCCTGAATCTTTTCCTTGTTGAAATCAATAAGTTCTTTGCTCAGTGGTACGTTGGCAGGATTCAGAATTCTGATTGCGCCGTTATTATCTCTTGCCGGCAGCATTTTACCTGCGTTCAGCTTGCTTGGTGCAAACGGAATATCCAGAACACCTGCCTGGAAAGCTCTAACAGTACCTACTGCCAGATCTCCGTTGCCCAGTTCAAAACACTTGTCAACGATGCAGCGAGTTTCTGCAGAAATAATCATCATTTCATTCACAACGTGGCTGGTGTTGGAAAGCTGCTGATCGCAGAGCATGTTGATCATCTGCTTTGTGCAGCGCAGACCCTGAGCATTGGCTTCCTTGGTCGGTACGCCGATGGCTTCGTGCGGTGTCTTTACGATAACCTTTGTTGCTTTGGAAAGTGCAGCAATTGCACTGCCCCAGGAAATAACGGAGAAAGCCTGGGCTTCATCCTGCGGGAAGCCTCCCATCCACTGGTGCAGAACAGTGGTTACTACCACATCATCATAACCATTCTTCTTCAGGTATTCTTCTGTCAGATTTCCCAATGCTCTGATTGCAGCAACGTCCTGAACCAGATTTCCGCACTGGCCGTAACCTACAGTAATATTTTTAACACCTTGTTCAGCAGCCAAAAGGCTTTCAATAATGGCTACCGCATGAGAGATACAAGGCGGAACTAATGTTCCGGTCAGCGGTCCATAAGGTTCTCTGTTGATGCTGACTCCGGCTTCTTCATAAATACCGGTTAATCTGTCCACATACTGCCAGTCTTTAATAGTTTTTTCCAGACTTACATTTTTCGCATATGGAATATTATAAGAAATACCGCCGCCTTCATAGCTGGTAAAACCGCCGGCATAGGAGATTTCAGTCAGAAGACGTGCATCCGGTGTACCATGTCTTACCTGTACCGGTGTATTCAGTTCTGTAATAATGGAGCGGCATGCATCTACACCATGGTTTACGATAGGCAGACCGTTGAGCATGGATTTACATTCTCTAACAGATTCCTGAATACCTACTTCCGCTTCTTTATAGCGGTTCTGTCTGGTATAACTGTCTACTGTAGTCGGCAGCAGATCTGCACCGCCCTCATCCTGCAGATAGGTCAGCAGGTTGATATGATCCTGTACAAGAGCAACGCCTGCTCTAGGCTGTACCAGTGTTCTTCCTTCCTCTTTTGCCTTCAGCAGCTTTTTACTGAAGCTTTTCTGATCGGAAAGTTTCTGGTGAAAGTCCACTGCGTCCTGAAAATTAACGTCTGCGCCTGTCGGCCATTGAGTCAGTATTTCTTTCTGAATTCCGTAAAACTCATCATTTGTCAGTTTTTTATTTTGAATTTCCATAGGATAACAACTCCTTCTTCATGATTTTTATCGCAGTATCGGGTTCATGCTGACTTAACAGCCCCATAGCTGAAAGAATATATTCTTTATCTAACAGGATTTCCGCTTCCAGCGGTTTCAGCGACGAAGGCTCCGCCATGTCAAAGAGTGCATTCTTAGCAATCTCCTCAGGTCTGTTTGCATGTATCAGAGATCCGCCGGTTACGATAATCCTGCTTACCCTGCTCAGATCTTTTCCTTCCTGCAAATAGGCCTCACCCATTGGTGTATAGACTTTTTCAATATGACCTGCATGTCTGGTCACTCCGATCTTTACCGCAAAGGATGCAAGCGCGTAATCCAGCGCTTCCAACTCCTCATTATCAGGCAGAGTATCGGTATTTTCGGAAATCACCTGCAGAAGTTCTTCTGCCTTTTCTTCGGAAAGTCCGGCTTTGCGTGCCAGTGCAGGAATTCCCGCTGCTTCGGCAATACCTCTTGCACTGTACCTCATGCCAATATCGCCTTCTACAGTTCTTTTTGCATATGGCTCCGGAAGTCCTTTCAGAACGGTATTCACACGGGTTGGTTCTCCTGTAGACATGGAATAAACGTCAGTCGTTGCACCGCCTACATCCACTGCCACCAGATCTCCAAGCCCTTTCTCCTGTTCAGTTCCTTTTGCCAGAAGCTCCATGGCTGCAAGAACCGCGGCCGGTGTCGGCATCATAATGCCTGATATCAGCTGGCTGGCTTCAGAAAGGCCTTTTGCCTTGATGATTCGATCGAGAAAAATTCTGCGGATTTCTTTCTGTGCCGGTCCGATATTCAGTTCGTTGAATTTCGGCATAACGTTCTCACAGACTACAACCTGTTTTCCTGCTGCCTCCAGAATCCTTCTGCATTCTCCTGCTGCTGAACGGTTTCCCGCTATGACGATAGGGAAATCTTCAGAAATAGAAGCCAGAACCTTGGCATTATCGATGATATTATCTTTATTACCACCATCAGTTCCCCCTGTCAGCAGGAAGATGTCCGGTCTGAGACGTGCGATTTCCTCCCCATCCTCTTCGGTCAGCTGGTAGGAATAGGTCTTCATTACCTTGGCCCCCGCACCTAATGATGCCATCCTGGCCGCTTCCGCGGTCAGTTCGGGAACCAGACCGCAGCTGATCATTTTCAGACCTCCTGCAGCGCTGGAACATGCATATCTGTCCTCAAAAGAAACCTGTCCGATTTTCTTTTCCAGCAGCTTCAGCGCATTGTTCAGTCCTTCATTGATATCAGTCTGCACTGTTGTATAACTGGCAGCCGTCCCCAGTAGCCGTTCCTCTTCCAGATCCACTGCAGTCACCTTGGTATAGGTGCTGCCGAAATCTATGAGTAAAATTTTCTTCATCGCCGCCTCCCGGATTACAGTCCGAAGTCTTCTTTTAATGCCGCAATGGTTTCTTCTGGCGCGGTTCCAGGTCCAAATACACGGTTAAAGCCCATCTTCTTGAATCTGGCTTCCACTTCGTCAAAAGGCTGTTTTCCTACTACGATATTTCCGCCTACATAAAGCAGAATATCTGTAAGCCCCGCTTCATTGCACTTTTCTCTGAGACCTCGGCAGTCAAGCTCTCCATGGCCGTACAGAGAAGATACCATGATTGCATCAGCATCTGTTTCTACTGCTGCTGCGATATACTCTTCCTGTGAAACCATGACACCCAGGTTGGTTACCTCAAAACCTGCTGCGGTAAACGCATGATCCAGAATCTGAATTCCAACCGCATGGACGTCAGCGCCGATTACGCCAATTACTAATTTCTTTTTATTTTCCATAACGCACCTCGCAATTGTATTACACTTTTATAGTACATTGTACTATCTCATTTGTCCATAGGCAAATTGTTCTTTTTTGGCATTTCACATTCAAAGAGCTTTTTGTAGAAAAAAATACGAAGAACATAAAATAATACAGCTGCTTGCGAATTACTTGACTATTTTTTCTGCGACCAGCAATATTGCCGATTAGCGGCTGTCACACCTGACAACTGCACTGTTTATTAAATCACCCATAGCCAATAATAAAAGGAGCCGATAACCCACCCCCTGTTCTTCTGTGGTTATCGGCTCTCTCTTTTCATAGTTAACAGTGTGTCAATTCTGCACAACATGAATCGTTACATACTTCTCTTTTTGTTCATCACCTTTTTAATCTGTTCCTCCACATATAGGAAGGAACCTCTGTCTATTCTGTAATTATAGGCAATCAATGTTCCACCCGTCTCCCGGAAATTCCTCAGCAGCTCTTTCTCTTCACTGGTAATAAAAGTCTCATAGCCTTCCGGAACGATCAGAACATCCTTTTCGGCAAAAAACTGTTCTGTCTTTTTACCTATCCCCATCAGCTGTGTGGTCATGGATTCACTCCAGTCCCCCAGTTCCTGACAGTTTGCCCGTACCACTGCCGCAAAAGCGTCACTGGCACAGAAAATGCCTACGCGTTTTTCATCGGAAAGCTTTGCCAGACTGACGACGGTTCTGACAGACGGAGCCATGGATACCATGGCAAGAAGTCTGTTACTGCTGATATATGGCTCTACCTGAGCAAAATGGGTGGAAGTGGTCAGAATCAGATCATAGTCGTGATTCAGTTTTTCCGCCGCTTCCTCAACACGACCCAGATCAAAGGCTGCGGTTTCTGCATAACCGATTTGAGAAAGCTGTTTTTCAATAAGCTGCAGGGTTTCAGGATTGCAGTCTACTACGGCCACCTTAACCACATCATATTTTTCTTCCAGTCCTCGCAGTTTCAAGTTGAGATAAATTTCCATCTCTCTAGGAGTAAATCCCAGTTTCTCTAACTGCTGAAACAATTGATCGATGGCCTGCATAGCTTTCTCCTTGCGGCTGGCGGAATCTTCCACACGATCCACCACAAAGGAACCTCTGCCCTGCACCATCTCTACAAACCCCTGCTCTTCCAGCAGTTCGTAGGCATGTTTAATAGTACCGCAGGCAGCCCCGGTTTCTGCCGATAACTCTCTCACCGTCGGCAGCTTATAACCCGGTTCCAGTCTGCCGTCCCGGATGGCCTTTTCGATATTCTCGGCAATCTGCTTATAGATAGGTCCCTGATAATCCGGATTCAGCTTATAGTCCGCAAACATTCTTACTTGTCCATGGCCAGATACCTGGCTCTTCCTTCCTCATAAAGATTATTTCCATGACTGTCAATGATGACTACTGCAGGTAGATTTTCCACCTCAAGCCGGCGAATTGCCTCCGCACCCAAATCTTCATAAGCTACCACCTCAGCCTTTTTGATGCACTTTGCCAAAAGTGCCCCTGCACCGCCGATGGCCCCAAAATAAACCGCTCCG
>CABSEO010000188.1 GCA_902476665.1 uncultured Emergencia sp. | reverse complement strand
TCAGTCTCTGCACACCACAGTTCTGGGAGATAATGGTGAGCCGTTCGAGATACAGATTCGAACCTACGAGATGCACAGAGTTGCTGAGTACGGTATCGCGGCTCACTGGAAATACAAAGAGGGAAACACCAAGAAGGATCAGAGTCAGGAAGACATGAAACTGGCTTGGGTGCGCCAGACTCTGGAATGGCAGAAAGAACTCAATGATCCGAAAGAGTTTATGGAAACACTTAAAATGGATCTGTTTTCCACGCAGGTATTTGTATTTACACCGAAGGGTGAAGTAATTGATCTGCCTGCAGGCTCGACCCCCCTTGATTTTGCTTTTAAAATTCATACAGCAGTAGGCTGCAAATGTGTCGGAGCCAAGGTTAATGGAAAAATGGTGACCATTGATCATCCTTTGAATAACGGAGATATTGTTGAGATTGTCACTTCGGCAAATTCCAGTGGTCCTAGTGTTGACTGGCTGAAGATTGCCAAGAGTTCTACCGCCAGAACAAAAATCAGACAGTGGCTCAAAAAAGAAAGCAAACCTGATGATGTGGCCAGAGGCAAAGATGCACTGGACAAATATATACGTAAAAAAGGATATGAACCTCAGCTTGTCGCAAAGTCTTCCTATCTGACAAAAGCTATGAAGGAGCTCCATATTGCCACTCTGGATGAAACTTATATCCAGATCAGTAAAGGCGGTACACTGCTCAGCAAGTATGCAAATCTGCTTTTCAGCTATTTTAATGAGGAGAAAAAGCTGGAACAGAAAAAGCAGGAAGAAAAGCAGAAACGTCTTGAGACAGGAGATCCGAAAAAGGAGAAGCTGCAGAGACAGCAACGCGAGAATCCGGGGATTGTTGTAAAAGGCGCAGATAATCTGATGATACGGGTGGCCCGGTGCTGTAATCCTGTACCGGGGGATGAAATCATCGGGTTTATCACCAAGGGCAGAGGAATTTCTGCTCACCGGGTGGACTGTTCCAATATTGTATCTCTTCCGGAGTCTGAAAAGGCCAGATTTATCGAGGTGGAATGGGAAGATCTGAAAGCCGGCAAGGCCTATAATGCGGATATATGCATGGAGAGCATTGACAGAAAAGGAATTTTTGCTGATATTTCCAGAGTTTGTGAAGATGTGGACGTGCATATTTCCGGTGTCAATGCGAAGAGCGGTAAAGACGGCATGGTGAATATTACGCTGACCTTGTCCATTGCCAGCACCCAGCAGATGCAGAAAGTCTTGAGGACTCTGCGAAATGTGCAGGGAGTTTCTAACGTATACAGGGCCAGAGGTTAAAAACTGTAATTGATTTGAAGGAGAATTATCATAATGCAGATATATAAATTCATTACCTGTCCGATTCAGGTAAACACCTATTTAGCGTTTGATGAAACAAAGAAAGGATTTATCGTTGATCCGGGCGGTTACAGTCTGCAGCTTACTGAAACTGTCAGAAAAGGTGGGATTGATGTGGAATACATTATTCTGACCCACGGTCACGGTGATCATATCAGCGGCGTTGAGGACTTTCTCCGTGATTTTCCAAAGGCAAAGGTTGTGGCCTATGTACAGGAAAGGGAGATGCTGAAGGATCCGCACCTGAATGAATCCCTGGGTATTTGTGGAAAAGCAGTTTCGTTAGAAGCGGATCAGTATGTAAATGACAGAGATACTCTGAAAATAGGAAATACTGAACTTACTTTTGTTCATACACCGGGACATACAAAAGGCGGTATGTGCATCATGGCAGACGGCTGTGTATTCAGCGGTGATACTCTGTTCAGGGCGTCCATCGGCCGCACAGATTTTTATGGCGGTGATTTCAGTGAGATTATCCGCTCAATTAAAGAAAAACTTTTCGTTCTGCCGGATAATACGATTGTATATCCCGGCCACATGAGCGAAACTACCGTCGGATATGAAAAGGAGCATAACCCTTTTGTCAGATAATAAGATTAAGATATTTCATTTCGAAAAAAAGTATCTGCTGGAAGAACTGATCAAAATTTTTCTTCAGCCGGATCAGTATGAGCTGGTGGATGAGAATTATCTCCCGCAACCGGGTGAGAATCTTATCTGTATTAATGAAGAAAATCTGGGCGAGAAGAATCGGATCAACAGACAGATTTACGATAAGCTTTCTGCGTTAACGGGCATACGCCCTCAATGGGGAATTCTCACCGGTATCAGACCGGTAAAGTTGTGCGGAGAAATTTATGAGCAGCTTCATGATGAAGAGAAAACAATTGAAACGCTGTGCAGTGAATATTATCTTGCAAGAGAAAAAGCGGAACTGCTGATGGAGCTTTATCTCCATCAGCAGGCTTTCTGCGGTCCTGCTGATGAAAAATCAGCAGGAATTTACATCGGGATACCGTTCTGCCCTACAAGATGCCTTTACTGTTCCTTTGCGTCAAATCAGGTGGCGGATTCCGAGATAGAAAGATATCTGACGGCACTTTTGAAGGAAATTGAATATGTGGGCAGACGCATGCGACAGACTGGTATGACCGCGGAAACTGTGTATATCGGCGGCGGTACGCCTACAACTCTGTCAGCGGATCAGCTGGATCAGCTTCTAGATAAAGTGAGAGAATCATTTGACCTGTCCGCGGTGAAAGAGTTTACTGTTGAAGCAGGAAGGCCGGATACCATTACAAAGGAAAAGCTTTCTGTGATCAAGGCTCACGGAGTTCACAGAATCAGTATCAATCCTCAGTCTATGAAAAGTGAAACTCTGGAAAGGATTGGACGCAGCCATGAACCCGAGGATATTATCAGTGCCTTTCGGATGGCGAAAAAGGAGGGTTTTGATAATATCAACGCAGACATTATTGCAGGACTTCCGGGGGAAACCACAGAAGACTTTGCAGATACGCTGCGAAAAGTTATTGAGCTGAACCCGGAAAGCATTACTGTCCATTGTCTCGCGGTGAAAAGAGCTTCAAGACTTGTTGACATTGATAAGAACTTTCATTATAAACAGGCAGACAGAGTCAGCCTGCAGCTTGCAGAGAGCAGGCGCATTCTAGCGGAGAAAGGCTATCTGCCATACTATCTGTATCGTCAGAAACATATGGCCGGTGCCTTTGAAAATACAGGCTACTGTAAAGAGGGAAAAGACTGTATTTACAATATTCGCATTATGGAAGAGCATCAGAGTATTATTGCGCTGGGTGCCGGCGGCATCAGCAAAATCTATTTTCCTGATGAAAACCGGCTGGAGCGAATTCCTAATGTGACCAACTATGAGCAGTATATTACCCGCATAGAAGAAATGCTGGATAGAAAAGAAAAAAATTTATTTATGGAGGTTGAAAAATGGCAATCATAGCACCAAAAGGAACGAAAGATACGTTGCCGTCACAGGTGTACAAGTGGCACTACGTAGAGAAAAAGTTCTCCGAGATCTGTGATAGATATGGTTTCAAAGAAATCAGAACGCCTGCCTTTGAGCACACTGAGCTGTTCAAAAGAGGCGTGGGAGATACAACAGATATCGTTCAGAAGGAAATGTATACTTTCAATGATTATGCCCAGAGAAGCATTACATTGAAGCCGGAGGGAACGTCTCCTGTAGCCAGGGCTTTTATTGAACACAAACAGTATGCAGAAGTACAGCCTACCAAGTATTATTACATTACACCTTGCTTCCGTTATGAGAAACCCCAGTCAGGCAGACTTCGTGCATTCCATCAGTTCGGTATTGAGATTTTCGGCACTAACAGTATGCTGGCAGATGCGGATGTTATCTGTCTGGGCTATGATTTTCTACATGATATGGGCATTAAGGATATTCAGCTGCGTATTAACAGTGTTGGCTGTCCTGCGTGCAGACAGAAACATAGAGAAGCCCTTCGCAAGTTCCTGGAGCCGGTTTACGATCAGCTTTGCGGCACCTGCAAAGACAGATATGAACGCAATCCGATGAGAATTCTGGACTGTAAATCTGAAATCTGTCAGGACCTGGTCAAGGATGCGCCTGATATGCTGGATTATCTTTGTGATGACTGCAGAGACGCTTTTGAAGACGTTAAGAAAAATCTGGATTCTATGGGTATAGAGTATGTGGTCGATCCTAGAATTGTAAGAGGACTGGATTATTATACAAAAACTGCCTTTGAATTTGTAACTGACAGCAACGGAACTCAAGGCACTGTTTGCGGAGGCGGCAGATATGACCATCTTATTGAAGAAATTGGAGGACCTCCGATTCCGGGTGTAGGTTTTGGTCTTGGTATTGAACGTCTGCTGATGCTGATGGAGGAGAACGGTGTGGAGATTCCGGAACCGGAACCTGTAGAGGCTTTTATTGCAGTGATGGGAGATAATGCAAAAGCCTTTGGACTGAAACTGTTGCGTGATTTAAGAAATAAAGGTGTAAAGGCCGAAATGGATACGCTGGCCAGAAATATAAAAGGGCAGTTTAAATACGCCGACAGACTGGGCGCCAGGTATACTCTGGTCATAGGAGAAGACGAGCTGGCAAAGGGCGTGGTGTCCCTAAAAGACATGGCTAAGTCAGAACAGAGAGAGATAAAGATAGAAGATATATACAAAGAAATCACAAAATAAAGAGAAATCGCAAGATCAAGAGAAATCAAAAGATAACAGGAGTTGACATATAAGATGAGTACTTTACTTAAGAGGACCCACATGTGCGGAACTCTCACGATAGAAACAGAGGGAACAGAAGTAGTCTTAAACGGCTGGGTAGCTAAACAGAGAAATCTGGGAGGCCTTATCTTCGTCGATTTGAGAGACAAGACGGGAATAGTACAGGTGATTTTTGACGACACCATACCTGAAGAACTGTTTGCTCTGGCCGATTCCTTAAGGAGCGAATATGTGGTGGGAGTAAAAGGCGTAGTAAGAGAGAGAAGCTCAAAGAACCCAAATCTTACCACAGGAGATATAGAAGTGCTGGCCAGCGACCTTGTCGTATATTCGGAAGCAGATACACCGCCTATATACATCAAGGACGACGATAATGTAGACGACAATCTCAGACTCAAATACAGATATCTCGATCTGAGAAAGCTTAAGATGCAGAGAAA
>CABSEO010000187.1 GCA_902476665.1 uncultured Emergencia sp. | reverse complement strand
CCGGACACTGCCGCCAGCCCCCGTCAGTACACGGGCTGCCATCAGCATTTCCATACCCATACTGGAACCCGTCTGCGCCACGCTAAGACCTATGGCAGCCAGATAGGAATCAAACTTCTGTGCAGTTTTCAAAAAAGCCAGCGCGCAGAAAAACCATAGGAAAATGGAACCTTGTCCGCTCGATAATGCACCTCCATTACCTACATACTGTCCAACGGAGCTGTTAAATGCTCTCAAAAACCAAACATTGAGAACCAGCAAAAGGAGCTGCGAACCTACCATCCGGCACCAGCTTTTAAATACCTGATTTGTGGCTTTGGAACCTCCCATGGCAAAGGCCAGTGGGCTGGTATAGCACAGTACACCTACAACAATATAGCGTTCTACCGTTTCCAAAAGTAGCTTGTAGTAATTCCATCCGACCGAAATCAGTAGAATCAACAGCAATATAGGGGCGATAATGGTAATCGCTGACACTAATGTTACCAGGCCGTTTTTCAGCACCTGTTCCAAACCAGCAAAGGTAAAATCTTCTGCCGTCATACTTAAGTCCATCAGTGCCGTATATGGCGCTCTGGCAATATCCAGTGCCATCATAAAAATAGGCTTTGCATAGCCGATTAAAAACGCAAATAATGCACTTCGGGCAACCAGCTGCCACGGATTTTCCGCTTCTGTAATCGGTCCGCCAAAGGTACGGAACAGCTGCCAGACTGTAATGAGAAACAACATTGTCCACGCCATATACTGCATAACCTCAAATGCCTTCGTGACAAAAGGAAAGTATTCCTCCATCGCCAGCATATCTGTTCCCAAGGCATTTAAGAACAAGCCCGAAATAGCATCCATCATCGCAGCCGCAATACTGGACATCCATGTGACGATGCCTTCAAAAATCCAGTCCAGCACAATATGTCACCTCCGTTCTATTGCAGGACTGGGATGATTTACGGCGTATACTGCCCGCCGGCAATCAGCGGCTGCAGATAAGCCACTATAAAACCGAGCGTATTCAGCACGATCCATGTAACGACAATCCGTTTCAGCCAGCTGGTAGCTTCATCCACTGCTCTCTGGTTCCGGGAAATCATTCGGACCAGCAGGGCGATAGCCGCCACAGTTACAGCAACAATCGTGCTAATGGCGACCAGTTGTCCGTAAATATCCTGCATGATTGTGGAGAAACGATCAAAAATTGTTTCTGCCATCACCGGATGTACGGACACAAGGAGCGCACAAGTAATCGCCACAAGAATCCAGTAAATTTTCTGAATACGCTCTTTGCCGGGTACCATTTGCTTTGTCATGTCTGTTATACCTCCTTCTTACTTTTTCCGGGCAGCAAAAAACGCCGTTTCTCAAAGCATATCGCTTAATCAGAAACGGCGTCCATTTCGCCCTGTCCCACTTTCGGACGATACCAGTATAGCTTTTTCCCCTTTACATGTCATCGGCACACACCCTGCCAATTTTGTGCCATTTGTCTGCCATTTTCTTTTCATCACAGATTTTCCAGCAGTGTCAGTACCTCCAGCCACGAATCTACCTCTGAGGCCGGCGCTGACCAAAGCCGGATCGACAGGATTGTAATCGCCTGTCCCCGGAGCCGGTAATAATGCCGGGAGGAAATATCCAGACGGTACAGAAGATCTGTGTGGCTGAGTTTGTCCGGAGCCAGATAGGTCAGATATATGATTTCATACATCTTTGGGCCATTATCCGGCTTACGCTTCAAAACAGTCAGCGCCTCATTGACCCGGTCCAGTAACAGCCGGGACTTTTTGACACTTTCAAGGCGGCTTTCCAGTTTACGGTTGCCCATCCCCATTTCCAGATCCATATGGTCCAGCAGAGCATCCAGTTCAGCCAAAGGATGATCCAGCTCCTCTGCGATAGTATCCGGAAAGCACTCCAGCGCCCATGCGATATTCCTGTAATTTTCCAAAAGCACCTGCGTGTTATGATACATATTCCGCTTTTTCTCCTTCTGGGCCTGACGGATACGCTCATCGTCAATCTGCCGGTCCTCCAGAATCCCTTTCTTGGTCAACAGTTTGATCATCGCGTCCGACTGTGCGGAAATTTTCTTCTCCTGCTGCTCATAAAGCGCCTTGCTGGCGCAGTTGTCCTGTTTGCTCATTTTGATTCTCCTTGTCATCATTACAGCGAACGCAAGGCCCGCGTATTGTATTTATATCTAACGTTAGAGTATCATCTACTCTTTCCCTGCAGTCATAACTACATTTCCTGCAATTCTTACAATTCCAGCCATGAGAAAGATACGCGCGTATTATAGGGTCAGAAAGTGCAACGCGATCTTCTGCCGATGATTGAGCCGTATGGCAATCCGTCTTTGCAAGCAGCTGACGGCTATACCACAGGATCATCTTGTTCAGGCGGACATGATCGGTTCCCTCAATATGAGTTTTCCCGGCCAAAATGCGTATTCTGCCAATTATGCGTTCAATCTCCGCATAGCTGGGCAATGAAACCTCCATACCCGTTGGGTACAGCTTATTAAAAATGAGACAGCCATAGGAGCCAGGGAGGCGGTACAGCGCAAAGACATCCCCATGCTTTTTAAAAAATCGCCATACCTTAGTTTTTTCCCAGCCCCATCGCTCTCCCATGGTTTCCAAAGTTAAAGCGGCACCATAAGACCCGAATTGAACCACCGGTGCCTGAAAAGAGAACACGTTATGGTCATCCTGCCATACCGTATGACACCACAAATCCAGCCATGCGTCTGCCACGCCAAACTGGATCTTATGATCTACCAGACGCTGCGGAATACTGCGGGGAAGGCACAAAAATCCATATCCTTCTGTCGCATAAACACTTCCTTCCATGCACTCTGCCCCACAGCACTGCAGAACCCAGTCCTGCATGACATACTCCAGCTTCTTTGTGGCCGTATCCAGCGTATATGTGATGTATCCCAGTTCCTGAAGCGTATCCATTATCTTCAATGCTTCTGCGCGGCTTTTCACGCCAAGAATACTCTTTAACCCTACAACTCCTCCAGACCACATCCCCGGATTGACATGGTTCGTATGTCCACAGTAACGTGCCTGTCCTTTACGAAATGCTGCTCTGGATGCCAGTCTGGCCCAATGCCCCAGTATCCCCTTGCCCTCTGGCAGGCAGGCTCTGAGCAGCTTAACCCATTCATACCTGAGCAAACATTTCATGGCAGATTTTCTCCTTTCATTTAATGGGCCACAATTTCAAGGCCCTTTATGCGGTTTGCTTCCGGAAAATACCGTAAACCGGCACTTCCGGAAATAAAAAAGGAACCCTTATTTTCAGGTTCCTATCAAATCTTATATATCTGTTATTTTAGAGCAGCCATACTCCAAGTACCTCCTTAACTTTTCTCTCAACATGAAATACTTTTGCATAGCGCATCAGCTGCGCCTCATTCTTTTCCGGATCACGAATATACCGCTGAACAGCCGTATTAAACACTTCACTATCTACCTTGTTTCTATGAAACAGAAGATCCACCATCGTCCGTTCCCGATCATAGATTTTAACTTCCGTTCCGTCAATACCAGCCGTTGTAATCCCCAGAGGGTAACGCTTTTCCTGCACAAAATGCGGTCTGACACATGGATAATCAATACGGAAGCGATTTCTTGCACTTGTACTCTTAACAGCCAAATGCCATGCTACCGGCGTTCGATCCGTATAGCCATAATAATCCAGCACGCTTTCCATACATATAACAGCATCCGGGAACAGGCTGGCAATAACGGGAATGTCCGAAAATGAATCTTCCCCTACATACTGATAATACCCCTGGCGCACACGCTCAATTTTACCTGATTCAATATGGCTTTGAATTTTCTTATAGTAATAGCTCGCCTCTTTCAGTTCACAGGTTTTCATAATCCCGCCATGCGCCAGAAAAAGTTTTTCAAGATGATCCACTCTATCACCTGCTTTTTATTTTTTTATACAATTTCATCTTTAAAATTGTACACTTTAGTAAATCAAGTATATCCGTGATAGAATGGTCTGTAAATCTTAAACTCTGACCCGCAGGCCAACCAAGCTGTCCGTTTTTACTCCGACCAAATACCAATCACCTTCAAAGCTCATTTCAATTCTTGTCGGCTTCCATTTTCCTTTCCATAAAACATCCATACAATCCCCACAATGAAGTCCTCCATAATATTCCTCCAGACCGAAACGAATATCCATCCGATCACTAGAAGTATCAGGTACTAAAACGCCTTCTCTCATAATAAAATCCGCCTTTCTGTTTTTTTAATCATTCCCATTTATTACCAGCTTATTCCTATAAATAAGTACATTCAGCAATGTGGAATATCTAACTGAAATTTACAAAATTTTTCGAAAGAAAAAGGACCAGACAGGTTCCACCCCTATCTGATCCTTATGGCAGTTCTGATTTTAAAGCGCATTATTCTGCGCCGCCGGAACAACTGTACACCTTCCTTTCCTTTGAGAATTTAGCCTGTAAGCCGTCCGGATTCCCTTACTGTTGGATGGACAAAATCAGTGAAAACCCAGCATTTATGCGGCCTTCAAGGCTTTGTCCTATTATAACGCATCCGTCAATACGCCTTACAATCCCTGTTGCTTTCATATAAAAAATCCCTCCATCTACTACAATTTCCATTTCTGGAAATAGTATCTGTAGATGAAAGGATTTTTATGCCTCTACAGTCTTAAATTTTTCTCAAATTCCAAAATCTTCTGCTCCTGGTATGCGCCTTCATAGGTTCCCTCCTGAAAGCGTTTTAATGCCTCCGGAAACTCTTCCCAGGATTCCCTCTCCTGGTATGCCAGAATGGGATAGAAAAATGTCCCCACTTCTCTTGCCGCTTCCAGATCAGACGGTGAATCGCCCACCATAAGTATCATTTGCGGGTCATATCCTTTTTCCTGCAACGCTTTTAGACATCTGGTTTTCGTTCCTGTTTCCTGGGACACCAGCACATCTGTATACTGTTCAATATTCAGGCTCTTCCACTCTTTTCTTATCTCAGAACCATTGGCAGACGTCACAATCGCCACATCTCCACATTCATGAGACAGCTTCACAGC
>CABSEO010000186.1 GCA_902476665.1 uncultured Emergencia sp. | reverse complement strand
AAGATCAATCTGAGAAGAGCCCCGGTACGGTTCTTCCTCCGGGTCTGTGGCTGAAGCTTTCTTTTGTTCCTTCAGGGCTTTCCTCTCTGCAGCCTTTCCAAAGATTTTTTCCATTCCACCGGATAACGGTGTATTGATTACCAGAAGTAGGGAAATCAGAATTATCACTACGGAAAACACATAAAGCCCCACCTTACCGACAAGCTTAGTCAGAAGGGTCCCCAGAACCATGCCGAAAAAGCCTCCATCCTGCAGAGTTACACCCTTCTTGTAAAAATCTGTAAAATCATAAAAAAGGTTGGAGCTGTCAATAAATCTGCCACTGTTCAACAGACAGAACATCAATAATACCACAAATATCAGGGCTGCTGATTTCCCTGATATATGAACCATCTTATTTGCAAACAGCAAAGTACCCAGCACCACCAGATACCAGGGCACAATGAAGGCTACATGACCGAATACACCTCGCAGCACATCACCGATGCCGTTGCCTATCTGTCCGGCTGCATGAAACTGCACAGCAGCAAAGAGAAAGATCCCTGCGGCAATGAAAATGATTCCCCAGATCTCATCCACAACCCGTCTGTCGGCCTTTCTCTCAGCTGCTACCTTGCTGCTTTTTTTCTTTGTTGTATTTCCCCCAGTCCTTCCCCGGGATTTTTTTTTAGCCTGCGCCACCTTGTCTCTTCCTCCTGAAATTATAATTTATGCGGCGAAAAGTCCATAAGCGATAGTGCAAAGTCCCAGCACCCACACATAGTAGGAAAAATAGCTCAGCTTCTTATTAGATACAATACGAATCATAGTCTTAATAGCAAAAAAACCTGAAATAGCAGCAACAATCACACCTGCCGCAATAGGGCCTATCAGCTGCGGATCAATTCCCTCCTTAACTGCTGCCGGTGCCTCCAGTATAACAGAACCCAGAATAGACGGGATGGATATAAGGAAAGCAAATTTCACCGCAAACTCTCTTTTCAGTCCGGTGGTCAGTCCCCCCACCAGCGTGGAACCGGAACGGGAAATTCCGGGATAAATGGCAATCCCCTGCAGAATTCCCACGAAAAGAGCATTTCTGTAATTCATTTTTCTGATATCTCTGTTTGCAGAGCCCATTCTTTCTGCAAGAAACATAAGCACACCTGTAATGAGAAAGCCGATGCCCACAGCCACCATGGAAGTATATAATCCTGCAAAAAAATCGTTAAGCAACAGACCTATAAGAGCTGTCGGTATGGTAGCGACAATAATCATGACCCCCAGCTTGCGTACAGGACGCTCCGAAAGACGAAGCCCCTTTCCTGTACAGAGATCTTTTATGGTCAGCCCCAGTTCTGCGATAAGCTCCCATATGTCTTTCCAGTATACGAAAAATACAGAGACCAGTGTCCCCAGATGGAGAAGTACCGCAAAAAGCAGCACTTTGTCTGCTTCTACACTAAAAATATCCTGCAGCAGGGCCAGATGACCCGAGCTGCTGATGGGCAGGAACTCTGCCAGTCCCTGCACCAGTCCTAGTATTACTGCTTCAAAATATCCCAAACCTCTTTACCCCCTATTTATGATGGATATATCCTTTTTCTGTAAGAGCCTCAGCACACAGTACCGCCCCGCCGGCTGCTCCTCTTACGGTGTTATGCGCAAGACCGATAAATTTGAAGTCATAAACAGTATCTTCTCTCAGTCTTCCGATAGTTACACCAAAACCGTTCTCACAGTCTACATCCAGCTTTACCTGTGGTCTGTTTTCCTCTTCAGTATAATGAATGAACTGCTTCGGTGCATTCGGCAGATCCGCTTCCTGTGGAAAACCTCTGAAATTCTGAAGTTTTTCTATGAGCTGTTCTCTGGTTGGTTTCTTTCTGAACTTTACAAAAACTGCGGCAGTATGACCATCCAGCACAGGAACTCTTACGCACTGACAAGTAATCACCGGCTCCTCCGCCGGTACAATCACACCATTTTCCAGATGTCCCAGAATTCTCAGCGGTTCCTTCTCGCTCTTCTCTTCTTCGCCACCGATATAAGGAATAATGTTTTCCACCATTTCTGGCCAGTCTGCAAAAGTTTTTCCTGCACCGGAAATTGCCTGGTAAGTAGTGGCAACCACCTCATAAGGCTCATACTCAGCCCATGCAGCCAGAGCAGGGACATATCCCTGAATGGAACAGTTAGGCTTTACTGCAATAAATCCTCTCTCGGTTCCCAGTCTCTTTTTCTGATGCTGAATCACATCAAAATGTTCAATGTTGATTTCAGGTACCACCATCGGAACATCCGGAGTCCATCTGTGAGCACTGTTGTTGGAAACTACAGGTGTTTCTGTCTTTGCATACGCTTCTTCAATGGCTCTGATCTCTTCCTTGGACATATCCACAGCACTGAATACAAAATCTACAGTTTCCGCCACAGCATCTACATCAGAAACATCCATGCCCACAATATTCTTTACCGCTTCCGGCATAGGATTCGCCATCTTCCATCTGCCGCCCACGGCCTCTTCATAGGTCTTGCCTGCACTTCTTGCACTGGCGGCGATGGTAGTCACCTCAAACCAAGGATGATTGTCAAGAAGTGAGATAAATCTCTGTCCAACCATACCCGTTCCGCCAAGAATGCCTACTTTCAGTTTCTTTTCCAGTTGTCTCATAAGAATCTTCCCTTTCATATATCTTTTTAAATGTTCTTTAACAAATCATATCATAATATTTTACCATTTATTCCACAGCTTTTCAACACAGAAAAAAGAATGGAGCGGTGAAATTCTCCTGTTTCTCCGGCTCCATTCCTAATCTGCATTATAATCTTTTAAAAGCTGTCTGCTACTTTTTCTGATAAGCTCATCAGCGGCAATATACGCTCTATTCTTTTGCTCTGATACTGTCTTTAAACTCCTTGTCCAGCTTATAGCAGCGATTGACACAGTCCTCAGTGGCACTCTTCAGCTTGTCCACATTCAGATTCAGTTCGTAAAGGTTTGTGCAGGCGAAAAAGGCATGCCGTCTCAAAGTCGTCACCGTTTCAGGTACTGTCAGCTTCAAAAGAAAACGACAGTATTCAAAAGCGCCCGGGCCGATAACAGTTACCGGCTTCCCTGCGATTTGTGAAGGAATCGTAACAGCAGGCTTTTTTCCTGCATATTTTGTAATTTCAATATGATCAGGATATTCCTTATAGTCAAAATCCTTTGTGATACCGGATTTATAGAATTTACGATAAACATAATAGTCTATAATTTCTTCTGTCTTGTCTCCGAATACCGGTCCGGTCAGAACCTGATGCATACGGAGATCTCCGCCAAAGTTGGCTTCGATAATCTCTGCTTCGTTTTCATCATCAATGGCAATATCCCAGGATATCAGTTTAATTTTAGGAATGTGATAATGAGCTTCTCTTGCTGTGGCAAGAACACTGTCAAAACAAGGAACCCTGGTAAATCCTCCCTCTCCCAGTTTGATTCCGGATGGAAGTTCTGTAATTCTGTGACGGTCAATATCCAGCGCCCAAGGCAGAACGCTGCCGTCAAGATTAACGCCCAGAAGACATCCGCCATGCTTGTAGTTATCCACTCGAACACTCGGCGCTCCCACTTTAATCAGTGCCGCAACAGGAATAAACTCGCCCTTCAGCATAAAGGTGGTCAACCTGACTGTATTGACAGTACTGCTGTTAAGTGCTGCCATCTCAGGATGCTGACGAATAGCCTTCTGCACCACAAAAAGAGGACCTTTACTTCTGAGGATTTTTTTCATTTCTGCTCTGTCAGCCTCAGCCAGGAACTCAACCCCCTTACCGCCTGCTTTACCGCTGGGCTTTACAACAATCTCTCTGCCGCTTTCCAGAACAGACAGACAGATGTCTGCTGCTTCATCCAGGGTAATCTTGCGGAAGTCTTTGTCATAATAAATATATTCTACTCTGCGCACAATTGTTTCCGGCTGTTTAACCGTAGGCATCAGCTTAGGCAGATAGGCTTTATTCTGAAATGCTGTAGCATATTTTTCCGGCGCAGTATTCGGTCTCAAATAAAACTTACAGAAATAATGGGGAATATACCTGGGATCAAAAATCCCGCTTCTGTTATAGAATGTTTTAAACGCTCTATAATCTATTTTTCCCATAAATGACCATTTTCCCCAAAACTCATCAATTGCCTGTTTCTGTTCGTCGGTCAGTTCAATATCATCATCAAGAGCATAAAACTCATCTTCCTTCTTTCCTACTCTAATGTCGTTTTGAAATTTTTTCTGTTGTTCTTCAAAAATCTGTTTTCTGATTCTGTAATCAAAAAAGCCCATATATTCTCTCCTTCCGAGTTTTAGAATCTCTTTATTATATCCTTTTTTTGCCTTTGATTCAATGTTTTACGGTAAAAAACAGGTGAATTAAATTTGCGTCATAGCATCCACTCTTTAAATTCCGGTGCTTTGAACCATTTCTTCCGTTTCTGAATATGATGAACAATAACTAAGAAAGGAGCACTGTCTTATGTCAATTTTCAAAGGTTCAGGTGTGGCTCTCGTTACACCTTTCAAAGACGGCCGTGTAGATTATGACGCACTGGAACGGCTTATCCAGTGGCACATTGAAGCAGGCACAGATGCAATCATCACCTGTGGAACCACAGGCGAAGCCTCTACCCTTAGTGCTGTAGAGCGTCTCTCTGTGATTGAATTTACAGTAAACTGTGTCGGAGGACGCATTCCGGTCATTGCAGGAGCAGGTACTAACGATACATCCCACTCTATGTATCTGGCAAAGGAAATACAATACGCAGGAGCTGACGGTCTGCTGGTGGTCACACCATACTATAACAAAGCCACACAGAAAGGACTGATCCGTCACTACAATATGATTGCCGACTATACAGATCTGCCTGTTATTCTCTACTCAGTAAAGAGTCGTACCGGGCTCAATATTGAACCCGAAACCGTAAAAGAACTGAGTAAACATCCTAATATTGTCGGTATTAAGGAAGCCAGCGGAGATATCTCTCAAATCTGCCGCATCGCTGCTCTGTGCGGCAAGGATTTTGATCTTTACTCAGGTAATGATGATCAGAAACTTCCTATTATGTCT
>CABSEO010000185.1 GCA_902476665.1 uncultured Emergencia sp. | reverse complement strand
CAAGAGTCGGATCCTCCAGCCTGTCCATATCCTGGGAAATGCTGTCACATCTGATCTCCAGGCTCACTTCAATAGGATTTCCCTCTGTCACAGCCTCCTTAACAGGGGCTCCTACCCTTTCTATGTTCAAAGTGAACAACAGATATGCGACAGCAACCAGAACCACTGCGCACACTGCGATCTGTCTGATTTTCTTCTGTTTTACTTTCTTTTCAAAGTCCCGATCCACGGCCTGCTCCTTTATCCGTTGTACTTTTCTATTTATAAATGCCGTACTTAATTTTGATTCTTTCCAGTTTCTTGATGATGCTGTTTCCAAAGAGAAACACACAGAAGGCCGCCGAAGCCGCATGGTATGCGTCATAAGGAGCTCCCGATATGTACAGAAGCCTCACGCTTTCAATGGTCAGACCCTCGTTGCCCGGTACGCCCTGAGCAGTCACCAGAGCGCAGATATTCATCAGTCCGCCATAGATAATGAAAGTGGTGAAAAAGGTAAACAGGGTAAGAGTGATGTTGTCCGCCGGCAACCGCTTTCTTTGCAGCAGCACTCCCGTGACAAGCCCCAGAACCCCGAATACATAAAGCCGCCAGCCAAAAAAAGTCCTGTCTTTTCCCGGCCAAAACTGATAACACACATAGGCCGCAAGCGCCGCGAAAATGATGCACAACACCGGCCCCATGATCATCTTGAAATGTCTGGATTTCAGCTGATCCAGATCTATCTTGTTAAAGGCCAGTCCTGCCAGAAACCCCAGAATACCCCAGCTGAACATCTGCCACGGCGTCCACGGTCCCTGACCCATGTAAAAATTGCATACAAATCTGGATATCGCACCGATAAGAAATCCCGCCTCAGGTCCCAGAGAAACGCCGGAGATGATGATCAGTGCCGTGCCCGCCTGTAGAGGCAACGTCATATGAAAAAACATGTGCACGCACACAGTCAGCGCCGACATCATGGCAATGAGCACGATTTCCCGCGCCTTAGGCTTTCTCTTTTCAAAGATCATGAAAAAAGGAGCCATAGTGTAGAAGAGCAACAACACGCTGACCAACATAAATCTGTTCTGCCCGAATCTCTCACCGAGAAAAATAGTCAGAGGCATGACCAGCAGAATTAGAACCGCCGATAGGACAGTTCTCTTTTTTCCGGCCGCCTCACCCCGACTCATAAGAGCGTTTTCAGCCAACGGGCCACCTCCTCGCTCGTCACCGCATCCTGTTTCCACTCCCTTGCAATCTTGTTGGCCGCAGTGGTATAAAAACTGTTCCCTGCAAAGAACTCTTTCGGTTTTCCCACCGATACGACATCTCCATCAAAGAACATAGCGCAGCGATCCGCATACTCTGCGCAGAACTCGATATCGTGAGAAACCATGAAAACTGTCACTCCACTCTCCACCAGCCTGTTCAGAATCCGTGCCAGGGTTCTCTTAAAAAAGGGGTCGAGCCCTTTGGTCGGCTCATCCAACAGGAGAATTTCCGGTTTCAGTAAAAGAATCTTTCCCAGAGCCAGTCTCTGCTGCTCGCCACCGCTGAGATCGTAGGGATTGGTTTTTCGCAGGTGCTGAATTTCCATCAGTGCCAGCATTTTCTCGATCTCATCTATCTTTTCACTGTCTGAAAGCTTCGCTCCGTAGAATGCTTCCAAAAGTTCTTCTTCCACAGTAATTTCCGTAAAGAGTGCCTGAGGATTCTGCGGTAGCATGAACAGTGCCGAAAGAGCTACCTCTACTTTACCTCGCTGAGGCTTCAGAATGCCGCTGATCACCTTCAGGACAGTGCTTTTCCCCGCACCGTTGCCGCCCAGCAGGCAGTACCACTGATTCCGCTCTACCGCAAGATTCAACCCCCGCAGCACATCGCCGCTGTCTCTGCTGTATTTGAACCAGACGTCCTTCAGTTTAATGACTGGATCTTTTACGGCGTCTATCTGTGATTTTACTGAAAACACAGGTCCTGTTCTTTCTTTTTCCGCCTTTCCCGCAAGCATCTCCTCAAGGTGCAGACGGCCTTCCCGGATGGTCAGCGGTCCTTTCCTCTGAGGCTCCGCCTCGGAAAAAATTCTCATGACAGAGGGCAGTCCGTAAAACATGGGATGGGGATTCTGTGGTCGCCCTTTCTCCTCCGCCAGAAATACGCCGATTTCTCTCGGCTCGTCACAGGCGATGACCTCTCCCTGATCCATGACGATGATCTTGTCAGCAATGGGAAAAATGTCCTCCAGCCGGTGCTCGGAAATGATGATCGTGGTGCCCAGATCACGATTGAGCCTATACACAGTCTGTAGAAAGTCCGCAGCCGCGATAGGGTCAAGCTGAGAGGTCGGCTCATCCAGAATCAGCAGTCTGGGTTGCATCGCCATGACGGAAGCCAGATTCAAAAGTTGCTTTTGTCCCCCCGAAAGTTCATCGACACTTTTTCGGAACCAGCCCTGAATATCAAAGTAACTAGCCATTTCCGCGACTCTTCTCTTGATAGACTGATTGTCCACCCCCAGACTCTCGAGACCAAAGGCCAACTCGTGCCACACTTTGTCGGTGACGATCTGATTGTCCGGATTCTGCTGTACAAAACCAATCTCGCTGACGCTACGTCTATCCTCAAGATCCGTTATAGTTTGCCCGCAGTAGAGTACTTCTCCTTTCCGCTTTCCGTAAGGCAGCATATTTTTCTTCAAATGTCTGAGGAGGGTGCTCTTTCCACAGCCGGACTTTCCGCAAAGCACCACAAACTCCGACTGGTCCACGGAAAGACCGACATTCTTCAAAGCCGCCCCCTCCGCCAGCGGATAGGCGAAGGTCAGATTTTTAATCCTGATTGTCTCCATCTGATTTCTCCTGTAACATCTATAATTAAAGGAATCACAAGCAATATCCCATAACAAGCCAGCATTGCCGCAACAGTCAGATTCATCTCAGGTGGCAACAGGCGCGGATAAAAATACATGTCTGTCAGTCCCTTCACACATCCAATGAGGACGGGAATGCCCGAAGCCAACATGAGCGCCGCGCACTCAATATCCCGTGCAGAAAATTTGAACAAGTGAAAACTGGTTCTGCCCTTGAGACCGTATCCCCTTGCTTCCATGGAATCAGCACTTTCAATGGATGCCTCCAAGGACCAGGCAATGAGAATAGAAATCTCCTTTAAAAGCTGTCTCGTACGTATGGGCAGGCTACCCTGACTGTATCCTTTGCCCATACACCTCTGCCCCAGAGAAATTTCTGTGAAGCGATTTTTCAAAAGAGGAATGAATCGGAAGATCATGGATAATGTCAGGCCCAGAACCGGCGCAGCTTTTCCGAAAACATAAATCAGTTTATCGCTGGTCATGATTACGTTGAAGCAGCTAAACCACATGATCACAGAAACCAGCATCACAGCTGATGCAACACCGTAGCAGACAGACTCCAGTGTAATACGGTTACTATTAATGTAAAACAGTACCGTAGCCCCATTGTTGTTAAAAAACATGTTGATCGCCACCATGACAATCACCACCGAAACACAGAGAAACAATCCTGTTTTCAGTGTTTTTTTTCCTTTAAGCAACAGGTAGTAGGCCCAAGCCGCGGCAAAGGTTGCTCCCAGAAAAAAAGGTGACAGAGAAAACATGGTCACAACAATAACCAGTACAAAATACAAAAGATTTATCAGAGGATGATAGGAAACAAATTCTGCGTTTTCTTCCAGGCCTTTGTTAAACATCCTTTTTTCCTTTCATTTTTTTTTGAATACCCGTTGATGATTTTGCATCTTTTACGGCTGTATAGTATTCCTCACAAGGAATCCCTATCTGATACATGGCATTTCCCCAGGAACCGCAGCTTCTCAACAGCTGTTGACGATGCTCCTTAGAAACATCTTTTTTAAGTGGCACTTTCTTTGTTTTTCTGTATTTCTCTTTTAGTAGTTCAGCAGAGCTTTATCCTCTTCTGATAAATTGAGTACCTGATAAAAACAGTTATTGAGGCTGTTGGTATGTACGTTTTGATTTTCTTCTTTTCTGTAGTCAATATAACTTCCCTGAAAAGGTCTCATTTTTATAACCGGGGAAAGTCCGATCTGATACAAGGCATTCCTCCAAGAGCCACACCGTTCCGATAATGCATGTCTTATCTTTCTGTCAATTTCTTTATGCACAGGAACTCTTCCCATTTCATATGCCTTCTTCCTGATTTCGTTCAGCATAACTTCATATTCCGGCTCCAGATTTTCAATCGTGTAGACACATTGCTGATTTAGTTTTTCTCCGTCAATATTCGCAGCCTTCAGAACATCTCCCCAGTTGTTATAATACTTTTTGAGGCCCCTGCAAACCTCAGGCAATTCCCTGGGATGAGGCAGCTTTCCTGTTTTGTAGGCATGTTCACGAACAAGTCTAAGCAAAGTTTCTTTCTTCTTTAAATCTTCTTGGATCGCAGAATATGATCTTCCGCCTTCTCCGGCAGCAGGAGAAAGTCCCGCTGCCTTAAGAGCATAAGGCCATTTTCCAAAACGAAGCTTAATATAATCTCTCATCACCCAAAAAACTTCTTTTTGTGCCGGAGAATGATTTTTTTCTTTAGCCATAATTCGCAGATAATCCAGCAATTGCTCATCAGTAAAGCTTTCATATATCTGCCGTCCTGTGATGCTTCCAGTAGAATAAATCCTGCAAATAGGTGATGAAGCATCTCTTCTGCCATTATTTTTATCCTTCTGTTTCACCACAATATTCAATAATGCAGATTTTAACTTTGCAATTTCTTTTTCGGTTACTTTCTTCTGTGGCATTCACATGTTTCTCCCTTGATTGAATTTGAGAATTGGTGATGCTCTAAGGCTAAAGAAACAAGAAAAATATTATACTCAGATATATATCATATCCATCTGTCTCTTTTCAGAATCTAAACAAACAAAAAAAACTGTTACATTTACTGTAACTCAGCCCAGGTACACCCTGCGGCTAAATATTACAGCTCTGTAACAGCCCGTATTTCTGCCACTAAGATTCTCCCTTGATCATCCGTCAAATGAGAACGATATTATGCATGTCTCCTGGCTTCCGTATCATCACCTTTTTCTTCCTTCCCGATTTCTCAGTGGATGCTTTCGCTACAGAAAAAGGCTCCCCGGTTACAGTGGCGGG
>CABSEO010000184.1 GCA_902476665.1 uncultured Emergencia sp. | reverse complement strand
GTTATTGTAGTTGAGAAAATTGGGCGCAAGATGAAGGAACTTGCCACAATTGGTGTTGCATATAATGAAGATGAGGTGAATAATGGACAGAAAATATATTGAAGCATATAAGAACTTAGGTCTGAATATTGCGTTCTACAGGAAGAAGAAAGGGCTGACTCAGCTTCAACTTGCGGAGTTGCTGGATATCGATCGAAGCCATATGAGTGGAATCGAACTGGCAACAGTAGGTGTTTCTTTAGACGTAATATTTAATCTTTGTGAAACTCTGTGCATTACACCAAAGGAATTGTTTGACTTTAGAGATTAAGCCTGAATATTTATAACACTTATTCTTGCAGTCATTCAATATCAGATCCGTTTTATGCGGATTGCAATATTTAGTATAAAGGAGAATGACCCATGAAAAAATCTATCAAACTGCTAGCCCTGACAATTGTTATGGTAATGACTGTTTCTATGCTGTTTGCAGGATGTGGAAAGTCTCAGACTTTTGAAGAATTCTGTAAATCAGATGAAGAACTGATGAATCAACTGGAATCCATCAATATGGATACAGATGATTATTCCATGACAGTAGAAATTAAAGATAACGACGTTATTTACAGCTGTAAATACAAGACAACCTTAGATGAGGAACAGGCTGCTGTTGTGACGGAATACTTCGAACAGTACATGAATGGTGTGAGCAGCACATTTGAATCCATCGCAAAACAGTGTGAAGAACAGAGTGAAATTGACGGTATTAAAGTAAAAGTGGAGTATCTCAATGGAGATGGCAGCGAATTCTATTCTCAGGAATTTACTTCCGACGGTGAATAAGGTAAGACTGCATTCTGATTTATTGAACGTCTGACAGATTCAAATATGAGAAAAACAGTGGCTTTCAGCCACTGTTTTTATATTTGACCGGTTTGATGTATTTCTGCAGCACTTTGTCAGCCTCATGTGGTGAGAAGATAAATGTTGTTTGGGTGAGTGCAGACTGTTTTTCTTCAATTATGTTTCTCTTAAAGTTTCGGGTCATATTTTTCCGGGTCTTTTCCTACACTGTGTTAGGAGGTGACTTTTTTGAAAATAAAACTTTACAGAGGCGCTCATCAGATTGGTGGCTGTGTGACAGGTATATCCACATCTCAAACCCGGATACTGATTGATATGGGCAGTGTACTGCCTGATACTGCAGGCAATATGCCGGATGATCATCTGAAAATTGATGAGCCGTACGATGCTGTTGTTTTTACTCATAATCATGTTGATCATATCGGACTGATGAAGTTTATCAGTCCCTCTGTTCCTCTTTACATAGGGGAAGGTGCAAGAGAAATTTTCCGTCTGGCAAAGGAGCATAAACATAGTCCGCTGGTCTCACGTATTTTAGCAATGCGCGCATATCGTGACAGAGAGAGTTTTTCTGTCGGAGATCTTACTATTACACCGATTCTGACAGATCATTCTGCCTATGATGCGTATATGCTGCTTATTGAGGGGGACGGAAAGAAAGTACTTCATACGGGAGATTTCAGAACTCACGGCGTGAAAGGTGCGGATGTAATACCTGCACTTGAGAATCTGCGGGGAAAAGTGGATGTCATGATGATCGAGGGAACGAATTTATCCTACGAAAATCCCATCACCAGACCGGAGCTTGAACTGGCGAATGCTGCACAGGTTCTGATGGATCGGTTTCCCTATACCTTTGTTCTGACATCACCCTCAGACATTGACAGACTGGCCATGTTTCATCTGGCTTCTGAAAGTAAAACTGCCTTTTTCTGCGATGCCTATCAGATGAAAGTGCTCGATGCCGTCAGGTCTGGAAAACTCGTCTCACCACTTTATAATTTTGAACGGGCGCAGGTATATCTGGAAGAATTGGAGAAATCACCTTCAGGATTTTGCATGGCAGTACGGCTGAATAAGGCTTTTGAATCGATTGTAGGAAAATATACGGAGAAAGAGCCGGAAAAATGTCTCTTCATCTGTTCTGTATCAGAAGGATTTCTGAAAAAGCATCGCGCAGCTGTTGATAAGATTACAGCAGGATTCCGTTATGTGATAAAGCTTCATACTTCAGGACACTGTTCAGCAGAAGCAATCTGGCAGGCGGTGAGAGCAGTGCAGCCCCAAAAGGTTATACCTATTCATACGGAAAAACCGGGACAGATTAGATTGGGCGCACTGCAGGACAGAGTTCTTTTTCTTGAAGATGGAGAAACTTATGATATACTATAGAAAAGACACAGTAAGGAGGAATCATGGAAGGCAATCTTTTGACGGCTGCATCGCTGGCCATGGAAGTCACACTCAAGTATATCTGTAAGGGGGACTTTGTCATTGATGCAACCTGCGGCAATGGTCATGATACGATGACTCTGGCAAAAGCGGTGGGAGCTACCGGGTGTGTTTTAGCCATAGATCTGCAGGAAGAGGCGATTCAAAAAACAGAGAATCTGCTGACCGATGCAGGCATTATGCAGGTTCTGACAATGCAGGGGAGTTTTGTATATCTGCAGCACTATATAGAAAAGTCAGGGGAAGACAGGAAACCTTCTGCAGCAGTCTTCAATCTGGGATATCTGCCGGGAGGAGATAAGTCGCTGACGACAAAAGCTGAGGATACACTGGCAGCAGTCCAGAAGGCCATCAGCCTGATCAAGGTGGGAGGGATTGTAACCGTAGTAATGTATCCGGGACATCCGGAGGGAAAACGAGAGATGCATATGCTTCTTTCTTGGGCGGAGACTCTTCCTTCTCAGATATACCATACCGTATACGCATCGTTGCCTAACCAGAAGAACAGTCCTCCGCAGATACTGTGGATTACAAAAAAGAAATAAACAAGGATAAAAACATGGATAAAAAAAACAACTATTTTGGACGTGAGCTGGAGCGTGCACTGCTGTCATCTGGAGTAAAGCATTATACGATTGCGAAAGCACTCAATTATGATGTATCCTATATCAGTAAATGGATTTCCGGAAAGATGCTGCCTTCAGCCAAGAATGCCGAGCGTATCTGTGCTGTTATTTCAGCTGAAATTTGCAGCCAGGCTGCAGAGTCTAAACTGAAGGATCTGGCTGGTACCTATGGAGTGACAGATCCAGAAAAACTGCAGCATGTTATCGGTACAGCTCTTACGGATGCCTATAATGTATCTGCAGGACGCTCAAGTCTGGAAAAATACATAAATAATGCAAACCTGACTGTCAGACCGTCAGGAAACAGTCCGCTGATGCTGGATTTCTGCCGGGAGATTGACGGAACAGAACCAGTAAATATTGCTGTGATGGCAGACATATTTTCTATGGAACATACGGCAAAGCTTCTTCTTGCAGGAATTTCAGAACAGCGTTTTCTTCTGAAAGAGCCCAGAGAGAATATTCATCTGCATTTTATTATCAGTATGGATAAGCTGAAAGGTGAGCATATTTATGATGTGATTCTGCTGATTCACTTTATGACGCATTATTCACTGACCAGCTTTCAGCTTTTTTATAGTGAGGAGGCAGCAGGAAAACTGATGATTGCTGTCGAAGGATCTTACAGTGGTATTACGGTTCTGTCAGGACAGCAGTTTCTGTGTACAGCTTCCAGCAGAGACAGGAGTGTTTCCGAACAGCTGTACAAGACCATAGTTATGGAGGAGGATCCTGATCGGAAGCTGTTTTATCACACTACCATGAAGGATTTGCTATTGAGCCATGAATACATACGGTGCTTGTTGTCTCAGGATTTAAAATGGTTGTGCGGTCATTTGACAGAACATTTTCTGTCGCCTGACCTGTTTGCTGAAATCTGCCAGAGAGTATGGCCTGAATCTCCGGAACTTCAGCTTGAAGCCAGGAGAACCAGTCAGGTAGCACTTCGTTCTGCAGAAAAAAACGGGCTCAAACTGATGATTTATGATACTGCTCTGACCAATTTTATCTTATCGGGTGAATTGGACTTTTTCAATCACAAAATTATCTTGACGCCTGAAGAGAGAAAAGAGCAGCTTGCATACATGAAGGAGCTTCTGACAGAAACAGCCAAACTGGAAGTTAAAATGATTCGGGGCGGCTTCAGCGATGATTTTAAATATATTACAAACCCATGTATTTTTCTGTCAGAATCTGCACAGATGCTCAGACTGGAAAATCAGTTTTATGTGAATAATGTTTTTCTGGTGCAGGATAAAGCCATGCAGGAAATCTTTCAGAAATTTTTTGATGAGATATGGGTGAAACGCCAGGATGTAGTGCTTTCTGACCGTCGAAGTCTGCAGAAAAAACTTGAAAATCTTCTGGAATCAGCGGACTTGCTTGCACAGATGTAGTAAAATACCGTATAAAAAACTAATACATCCGGAACAAATATGCGAATATGACGAAAAGGACGTAATTGATTCATTTTTTTCAATTTGCGTCCTTTTTTCTCTGTGGATATTTGAAAATACTGCTGATACACTGTATTCAGAGACTCTATGGCTGCATAGAGGTATCACAGGAGGGAATAATATATGAACAGTTTTATGATTGCTTTTGGTATTGCAGGCGTGATGCTGTGCCTGGGTACCTTTCTGAGAGCAAAAATCGGTTTTTTGAGAAATATGCTGGTGCCTGCCAGTGTTATCGGCGGAATTCTGGGCATGATTTTTATGAATGTGACGGCTGAACTTGGGGTCCGGATCGGTACAGATTCAGAGATGTATACGACCATTGTGAACCATCTTTTTACAATCTCATTTATATCTATCTGTCTGACAGGGGCAAGCAACAACAAAGAGAACACTCCGAAGAATATTATGAAAGGGACCTGGGGAATGGGAATCGTCTGGTGCCTGCTTTATACTCTGACACCGCTTGTGGGATTCGGTATCATAGCTTTAGTTGGTGGCGGATTTGACATGAATCAGATTTACGGTACACTGATTCCGTTCGCTTTTACACAGGGACCGGGGCAGGCAGCCGCATATGGAGCATTATACGAAGGTTCCGGATGGGAAAATGCCGCTATGGTCGCCATCACTTTTGCGACTATCGGATTTATTGTTGCGTTTCTGGTGGGTATCCCCGCAGCGAAGCTGGGAATTTCTAGAGGCATCGCAAAAAATTGCGGGCAGATTGATCACAGCATTCTGAAAGGATATCTGAGAAGAGAAGAACAGAATAAAACTTCC
>CABSEO010000183.1 GCA_902476665.1 uncultured Emergencia sp. | reverse complement strand
AAGAAGAAACAGGATCCGCATAGGCGGTTCCTTCAGGGTGAGCAGGTCATAATAAAGATCAAGAGCCTTTTTCTGGTTCTTATCAGCTACTGCCTGTACCATATCAAAGATCTTATTCTGGGTACGCGTCACACACACTGCCTCAATATCAGCTGCTGTAACAACATCCCTGCCACTGGTGTAATTGATCAGCTTTTCCAGTTCCATGCGGAGATTCCCCATATCAGCCCCTGTTTTTGTGAGAAGCAGTTCCATGTCACGCTGGGTGATCTTTTTTCCTTCTTTGCCAAGAAGACCGGCAGCCCAGCGCATCAGGGTTTTCTCATCCTGTGGGAGAAATTCACAGATCCGGCCAGCAGCTTTGACCGCCTTGTACATCCGGCTTCGTTTATCTACTTCGGACTCTGCGAATATGAGACAGAGATAATCAGGCAGGGATTTCATATAATCTGCCAGCTCGTCACATTTGTTTTTGAAAAATCCGGTATCTTCCAGAAGGATCACTCTCCGGTCAGCAAAAAAAGGCATGGTTTCGCATAAGTCGATCAATTCTTTTATTTCAATCCCTTTTCCTTCAAAACGGGTAAAATTCATGGTGTCCCCATCAGGGTTCAGTGCTTTTACCAGATTGTGCTTGTACTGCTGCTTCAGGTAGGCTTCGGCTCCGTAAAGCAGATATGCAGGTTTGAAATTGCCTGATTTAATATCTTCCTGAATATTTTTCAAAATAGTTTCTCCTACTGAAAAAGGCAGCCGCTGACGGTGCGACTGCCATATTTTCACTTATAAGCTTATAACTAAAAATAAAATTCTCTATTAACCGATGCTATTAACGGCTTTTGTTAAACGGGAAACTTTTCTAGCGCAGTTGTTCTTGTGGTAAACACCTTTGGATGTTGCTTTGCTGATAGTAGAAATAGCCTCTGTAAGTGCTGCCTCTGCTGCTGCTTTGTCCTTCTGTGCGACTGCTGCATCTACCTTTCTGATGGAAGTCTTAACAGCAGATTTGATGGATTTGTTTCTCGCAGCTTTAGTTCTTGTAACTAAAATTCTTTTCTTTGCGGATTTAATGTTAGCCAATTCGTACACCTCCAATTCCTAGATAATCGTGAAAATATTTTCTTTCATAGAAACAGACACGGGCGCCTCTATGAAACATGCTTATATAGTTTAGTATATTTACTATGGAATGTCAATACATAATTCAGGAAAAAGGAGAAAAAATATAGTATGATGGCTACTGTAAAAGGTCTGGATCCATATGGTGGATTGACCGTAAGTGAATGAAAGACGGTAGAACCGTAATCAAAGATATTTCAAAGGAGGAGTGCATGTTGGGCGATTATAAGATCCGCACGGACCTGGCATTAGAGGCAAGAGAACGGTTTGATGAAAAAAATGTGGAATTGCGGGGAGTGGAAGTGAAGGAAACCTATGACCAGGAAAAGGAAATCCGGACAACGGTTGTGAAAATTTTTACGGAAAACGGAGCAAAGGCCATGGGACGTCCTCAGGGCAACTACATTACTATAGAAGCACCTAATCTGTCTTCGCCGGACGAAGGTTATCACAGGGAAGTGTCAGAAGAGATCGCAGCCCATCTGACTCAGCTGATCAATCTGAAAAAAGAGCAGTCCATTCTGGTGGTAGGCCTGGGAAATCAAAACATTACAGCAGATGCTCTTGGTCCGCAGGTGGTGGGAAATCTTCATATGACAAGGCATATTATCAGGGAATACGGACTGATGGGACTGAAAAATGAAAAGCTGCATAGGATCAGTGGGATCATTCCAGGAGTGATGGCCCAGACAGGTATGGAAACCTGGGAGATCATCCAGGGAATCGTATCGGCCACAAATCCGGATGTGGTGATCGCAATTGATGCACTGGCAGCAAGAAGCACGAAAAGACTTAACAGGACGATTCAGATCACAGATACCGGAATCAGTCCGGGATCCGGAGTAGGTAATCACAGAGTGGGGCTTTCAAAAGAAAATCTTCATGTAAAAGTAATCGGGATCGGTGTTCCCACTGTTGTGGATGCAGCCACGATTGTTTACGATGCTATGTCTCATCTGCTGGAGACTTTGGAAGAAACAGAACAGAAGGAATTTCTGGAAGAAATTATTTCGCCTCATCTCCATACCATGTTTGTAACGCCCAAGGATGTGGATGAAACTGTAAGATATCTGGGATTTACCATTTCTGAAGGACTGAATATGGCTTTTGCACAGCAGGAATAAAAGATGAAAATCATAACTGCCGATTTTGCTTCATAGGATAGCATAAAGAGGTGGTTCGGTGACAAAATTCCAGAAGGGGTTCTGCGTTATTTTATGTCTGTGTTTCTTTCTGGTTCTGGCAGTAATGCCAGAGCCTTTTTCCCGTCTGGAAAATATATACCGGCAGTTTCCTATTTATCGTTTTGCAGAACAAAAAGCCAGAGATACATATCTGGAAGCAGACTGGCGGACAGAAGAAAAATTGATAGAAGAAAATGCAGAATACGTGGGACAACTACTGGAATCAACTCAGGCACAGCAGACAAAGGAACCGCAGGTAACAGAATTTCCGCAGATGACAAAGGAACCGCAGGTAACAGAATTTCCGCAGATGACGGAGAAACCCCAAATCACAGAGAAATTACAGGTTACAGAACCTCAGCAGATGACAGATTCCCCGCAGGTGGCAGAAACTGTGCAGCCCCATCCTGTGATCGACCTTTCACCGGAAAAGCTGGCAGATAAAAACTATCTTTTGGAACATTTTTTTGTGGTAGATGCAGCTACAACAGCAGAGGCGGCTTCCCTGAATGCAGCCGAATATCTGGCAAAGGATATGACACTTAAGCCGGAAAAAGATCAGCCGCAGATATTGATTTACCACAGCCATTCCCAGGAAACCTTTGCGGATTCAAGAACAGGAGAAGAAGCAGATACAGTGGTTGGAGTAGGAGATTATCTGACAGAAATCCTGGAGCAAAAGTATGGCTATCAGGTAATCCATGTAAGGGAGCATTTTGATGTGATAGGCGGAGAAATCGACAGAAGCCGGGCATACGATTTTGCCAGAGAATATGTGGAAAAAGTGCTGGAGGAAAATCCAACAGTTCAGGTGCTGATCGATCTTCACAGAGATGGGGTGCCGGAGGGGAAAAGGCTGGTAACAGAAATCGGAGGCAGGGATACAGCACAGATCATGTTTTATAACGGTTTAAGCTATACTGTAAATCAGGGGAAAATAAGCTATCTGCCAAATCCATATATTGAAGAGAATCTGGCTTTTTCTTTTCAGCTGGAGTATACAGCGGCAGAATATTATCCTGGATTTTACAGATGTATTTATCTGGCAGGGCTGCGGTATAATCTGCATTTAAGACCAAGGGCGCTGCTGGTGGAAGCAGGGGCGCAGACCAACACTGTACAGGAGGTGAAAAACGCCATGGAGCCTTTGGGGGATATTCTGAATCGGGTTTTAAAAGGCAGTGACAAATAAGCAGAAGCTGTGATATAATCAAAAAAGAGCGTAAAAAAGAGGAGGATCGTCTGGAATGACAGACCAGAGTAAGATACGGAATTTTTGTATTATCGCACATATAGACCATGGGAAATCCACACTGGCAGACCGGATCATTGAGATGACCGGCCTTCTTACAGAGCGTGAGATGCAGGCACAGGTTCTTGACAACATGGACCTTGAACGTGAGCGGGGCATTACCATCAAATCCCAGGCAGTGCGTATTGTATATAAAGCAAAAGACGGAGAAGAGTATATTTTTAACCTGATCGATACACCAGGGCATGTGGATTTTAACTATGAGGTTTCCAGAAGCCTGGCAGCCTGTGACGGAGCTATCCTGGTAGTTGACGCAGCCCAGGGAATCGAGGCTCAGACTCTGGCTAATGTGTACCTGGCCCTGGACCATGATTTGGACGTGTTTCCTGTTATCAATAAAATCGATCTGCCAAGCGCAGAGCCGGAGCGGGTTATCAACGAGATAGAGGATGTTATCGGAATCGAGGCCCAGGATGCACCTCAGATTTCCGCAAAGACAGGGTTAAATGTGGAGCAAGTGCTGGAGACCATTGTGGAGAAGATTCCCGCTCCCGGAGGGAGTCCGGAAAATCCTCTTCAAGCCTTGATTTTCGACTCAGAATATGACTCCTACAGAGGGGTAATTGTTTTTTGCCGAATCATGGAAGGAAGAGTGAAAAAAGGTACAAAAATCCGCATGATGGCTACCGGAGCTGTGGAGGAAGTTGTGGAAGTGGGATATTTCGGGGCTGGTCAGTTTATCCCCTGTGAGGAGCTGTCTGCCGGAATGGTAGGCTACATTACAGCCAGCATTAAAAACGTAAAGGATACCCGGGTAGGTGATACCATTACAGATAATGAAAATCCCTGCAGCCAGCCTTTACCGGGCTACAAGAAGGTAACACCCATGGTGTTCTGCGGCGTATATCCTGCAGACGGGGCTAAGTACGGAGATTTGCGGGACGCACTGGAAAAACTGCAGTTAAATGACGCCTCTCTGTTTTTTGAGCCGGAAACTTCCGTGGCCCTGGGCTTTGGATTCCGCTGCGGTTTCTTGGGATTGCTGCATTTGGAAATCATACAGGAACGACTGGAGCGTGAATATAACCTGGACTTAGTTACCACGGCTCCCGGCGTTGTGTATAAGGTACACAAAACCAACGGGGAAGTAATGGATTTGACCAATCCTTCTAATTTACCTGACCCTTCAGAGATTGAGTATATGGAGGAGCCTATGGTAAAGGCGGAAATCATGGTTACCACAGAATTTATCGGCCCTATTATGGAACTGTGCCAGGAAAGAAGGGGACAGTACCAGGGCATGGAATATATGGAAACCACCAGGGCACTGCTTCATTATCATTTACCTTTAAATGAAATTATTTATGACTTTTTTGACGCTCTGAAATCCCGCTCCAGAGGCTATGCCTCTTTTGATTATGAGATGCTGGGGTACGAGCAGAGCGAGCTGGTGAAGCTGGATATTCTGGTGAACCGGGAAGAAGTGGATGCCTTGTCCTTTATTGTGTTTGCCGGTTCTGCTTATGAGAGAGGAAGAAAAATGTGTGAAAAGCTGAAAGAGGAAATTCCCAGACAGCTTTTCGAGATCCCCATACAGGCTGCTATCGGCAGCAAGATTATTGCCAGAG
>CABSEO010000182.1 GCA_902476665.1 uncultured Emergencia sp. | reverse complement strand
AAATGTCCTGATCGTTTTTATAAATTCTCTGGATCATCTCCAGATTAGACAAAAATTCAGAAAGACTGTTTGAACCCAGAAGTACGTCTAAATAGCCCACAGAACCATTCTTGTACATAGTCCTGAGACGCTTGTCAAGACCATCCTGCCGTTCCTCCATCTCCTCAATAGTCTTTTCAATATCAGCTTCAGCCTGATCGATCTCTTTCTGCTTCTGATCCATGGACGCCTGAATCTCATCCACCTCAGCCTGCTGACTCTCGATGCTGGAAACCAGTTCCTCCATGCTGCTTTCGACTTCTTCTTTCTGGTCATTGATTTCATTTAATTCCTGCTGCTTATCGGCCTTGCTGTCTGCATAAGACAGACTGTAAGTTCCCAATACTGTAACCATCGCTGTGATAAGCAGACAGATCAAAACTTTTTTTGTCATAGTCTTTTCCTCCTGTAAAACTGCTGAAAGATCCGTTTATGTGTCTAAGAATCTTCTCATAGAAATAATACTTCCCCAGGCTCCGATACTGATGCCCATAGCCAGGAAGATACAGATAAGGTTCATGGACAGATATCCTGCCGGCACCAGAGGTGAAGACAGAATTGTCATTACCTGTACGCCGATTAAATCTACTATCTTGCTGTAAATTCCATAAGTGATTGCTGCTGATACAAGAGAGGCAAATACACCAATCAGAATTCCCTCCACAAGAAACGGCCCTCGGATAAACCAGTTGGTCGCACCGATATATTTCATGATCGAAATTTCTTTCGCTCTTGCAAACACAGTCAGCTTGATGGTGTTAGATACCACCACTATTGAAACCACGATAAGAAAAGCCATGATAATCAGAGCTGCAATCTGCAGAAAACTTGTCACCTTGGTGAGCTTTTCCACAGTTTCCTGATAATACTTTACATCTTCCACCCCTGAAAGATCCGCAGCATAGTCAGTTACGCTGCCTGCACTTTCCAGTGAATCTACCGTGACCAAAACGGAATTCGGAAGTGGATTGTCTCCCAGAGAATCAAGAAGATAACTACTTTCTCCCCAGCGGGACTTCATGATTTTCAGAGCATCTTCCTTGGTTCTGTATTCTACTTTTTCAACACCGTCTTGTTGTTCCAGAGTATCCATGATAGACTGAGCTTCCTCAGCATCAGTAGAATCCAGAAGGAAAATTTCCACCTGATCGTAGTCGGACTTAACCATTTCTGTAAAGAGATTAATATTAACTGTAATAACAAAGAACAGACCCAAAATCAGCATCATCGCTGTAATAGCAAATACAGATGCCAGACTCATACCTTTATTTCTTCCGATCTGAAGAAAAGCCTGCTTAACATTATAGCCGATTCTACTCATCGTCAAAGACCTCCTCTTCAAAAGACTCGCCTTCTTCTTCATATCCATAATGTCCGAACTCGTCTCGCACAATATGGCCGGATTCGATGGCAACCACACGTTTTTCCATGCGGTCAACGATATCCTTGGCGTGAGTGACCATGACAATGGTTGTACCGGTCAAATTGATCTGATTCAGCAGATCCATAATTTCTGAAGCAGTGTCAGGATCCAGATTACCGGTAGGCTCGTCTGCAATCAGAACCGTCGGATTATTGATAATGGCTCTTGCAATCGCCACGCGCTGCTGTTCCCCTGCAGAAAGCTCATCGGGATATTTATCAGCCTTGTCACTGATACCGACAAGACTCAGTACCTGCGGCACCTTCTTTCTTATCTGCCGCTTAGGCTTATGCAGAATCTCCATAGCAAATGCCACATTCTCATATACAGTCTTTTTTGGCAGCAATCTGAAGTCCTGAAAAACAATGCCGATTTTTCTTCTCAGTTCAGGAATCTCTCTATTGCTTAGAGTCGTGACTTCCTTGCCGTCCACAACAATGCTGCCGGAATCGGCATCAATCTCCTTGAGAATCAGTTTGATGAAGGTTGATTTACCCGCACCGCTGGGTCCTACGAGAAAAATAAAGTCTCCTTTATGAATATGGATGCTTGCATTCTCAAGACCGATATTTGAATTGTATATCTTGGTCACATTATCGAATGTAATCATTGTGTTCCCCTTTATTTTTTATTACACGATATTTCGTTTTTTTCTTCACATACAAATAAATTATACTATATTCCGACCCTGTTTGGAATAGGAAATGGCAGATAAAATGTCAATTACTGTGAAACTTTTGTGAAAATCTCCATAAATTTACAGCGAATTTCTTTGTTTTCCCATGGGAATCGACATGCATACTCATCAGCGTAAAAGCCGGATACATCCAATTCCGGCATCCAAAAAAGCCGGTGGTTTTTCAGATATCCCTTTACTTGACGCCTGCTTACACCGCTGTTCATGTGGTTGACAATCCATCTGGTCTCGATGCCGGAAAGCTCTGTCAGCTTCAGCATTCTGAAGCGATCACGGTGCCTGATCAGCTTAGATGGCTGAGGGTCCACCACTACAATAAGCCTGTCCATATCCGTCAGAAAAGCATCCCATTCTGCAGAAGCGGCCAGGTCAAAAATACAGACATCATCTCTTGCAGACTGAATCAGATGCGCTCGCTGCATACCGCTCAGATCGGCGCCCTGTTCAATAACCCAAGGCGTAGGAAGCAGCCAGTTTATTCCCATCTCTCTGTTACGCACATTTCTGACTGGTTTCTGTTCTATAAGCAGCCGATATACATCGGTAAATCCCCTTCCTGAAAAACGCTGCTCCATGGCTACTGCATCATAAAACAGTCTGTCACAGGTGCTTGGTGTCAAACATTGGGAAAAAGTCACACTATTCCCCTTATCTGCAAAGAAAAAGGCCAGAGATGATGCAACTATGGTAGTTCCAACATTCCGACCCAGTCCTGTTACACCAATATTCAGTTGCTGCAGGGCTTTAACACTTTTCTCCCTGTTCAACTCAGTGCTCCTGCGGATAAAGATTCTTTCCACGACGCTTCCTTCTTTCATCATTTCAATAATTATTTGCAAAGTTTCATCTTTAATTATACGCTGTGAAAACATAGAAAGCAAGAAGTTTGTGTAATTTTTTTACATTTTTTTCTTTTATATGTAATATAACATCCCCAATTCACTCAGCAAATTCGGTCCGAAGCTCTATAGTATCCGGCAGCCCTTTTATATCAGCCTTTACTACAGCAACGGGATAACTGGTAATCTGTGCCATGTTTTCTGGTTCCGATGGATCGGCAAATGTTGCATATACAATCAGATTACTCTTATTATCTTTATTTTCGAGAATCATTTTGTCTATTTCCACCTCGTATCCGGATGTCGGTTTTTCTCCTCTGGTTACCAGTACATAGACCTCATCACCCACTCTGCAGGCTAATGCCCTTTCCAGCTCTCTGTATTCAGGAAGTATCTCCGCTTCAAGCTCTCTCGGCATGGATTTCTGGGATACCGCTTCAAAATTGACGTTAGTCTGACCTGATTTCAGTCCAAAAAAAACAACCAGCCCAACCAGTACAACTGCCGCAATGATAATCGCAATGATTTCCTTCTTCATAAGGTCTCTCCTTTCTCTGCATCTATTAGATCTGTATGATATCCATCCGTCCAATATGCAAAAGATTCCCTGTTCTCAGGTATTCTTCACTGCCTTTTACAAAATCGTGCCAAAACAATGCAGAAAAAGGTTAAAAATTGACATTGCTCTTGCTTTCTTCCCCTGTTTTAAGCTATGCTAATAACTGTACAGACCGTTGATCGGTTTTGTATCCCATACACGAAAAACCGGCACCTCCTTGCTTTGTGCCGGTTTTTCTATGGTTTTCAATATGATTATCAGTACACTTCTCTGATCGCTCTGACGATATCCGCAGCGGTCATTCCATACTTTTCTTTCAATTCATCAGGCTTTCCGGATTCACCGTATGTATCCTGCTGTCCCACCATTTCCACTCTGGCAGGACAATTTCTGCAGAGGACTTCTGCTACTGCACTGCCCAGACCTCCAATAACAGAGTGTTCTTCCGCAGTAACAATTCTACCCGTTTCCTTTGCAGCTTTTATGATCATTTCTTCATCCAGCGGTTTTATGGTGTGCATATCAATGACACGAACGTCGATCCCTTCTTCCGCCATCTGGGATGCCGCAAGCATCGCTTCGGAAACCATAATACCGGTTGCGATAACCGTTACATCTTTTCCTTCGCGAAGCACATTGGCTTTTCCAAGTTTGATTTCCGCATTTTCATCATAGAATACAGGCACAGCTGCCCTTCCCAGTCTCACATAAGCCGGGCCTTCAAAAGCAACAACCTGTTTCAGCAGCTTTCTTGCACTGACTCCATCTGACGGGTTGACCACTGTCATGCCGGGAATGGTTCTCATCAGGGCCAGATCTTCAAAGGTCTGATGGCTGGCGCCGTCTTCCCCAACTGTAATACCTGCATGCGTGGCACATACCTTTACATTTGCACCAGTGTAGCCGATAGAGTTTCTGATGATTTCAAAAGCTCTTCCGGCAGCAAACATAGCAAATGTGGACGCACAAACCACCTTGCCGGAAAGAGCCAGACCTGCAGCTGCTCCATACAGATTCTGTTCTGCAATTCCCATATTAAAAAATCTTTCCGGATAGGTTTTGCTGAATTCAGCAGTCATCGTAGATTTAGAAAGGTCGGCATCCATGACTACCAGATCGGGATTTTCAGCGCCCATTTCCACCAGCGCTTTGCCATAAGCCGCTCTTGTTGCCATTTTTTCTGACATTACCATTCACCTCCCAGTTCTTCTACAGCCAGCTTGGCCTCTTCATCGTTCGGCGCTTTACCATGCCATCCTGCGTTATCCTCCATAAAGGATACTCCTCTTCCCTTGTGAGTTCTGGCAATAACTGCTGTCGGTTTTCCCTTGCAGGCTCTTGCCTTTTCAAAAGCGTCCAGAATCTCGTCAAAATCATGTCCGTCAATCACAATAACATTCCAGCCGAAAGCCGCAAACTTCTCATCCACAGGTTTTACAGTCATTACATCGTCATTTCTGCCGTCAATCTGAAGACCGTTAAAGTCCACAATAGCCACCATGTTATCCAGTTTGTAATGAGCCGCAGACATGGCAGCTTCCCAGACAAGACCTTCCTGAAGTTCTCCGTCACCTAACAGTGTGTATACTCTGCCCGGATTCCCATCCAGCTTATTAGCCAGAGCCATGCCTACACTGACGGAAATTCCCTGACCAAGTGAACCG
>CABSEO010000181.1 GCA_902476665.1 uncultured Emergencia sp. | reverse complement strand
CAGCGTCACTGCCATTTTTGCCATTTCCTTTGCCTGGTCCACTCTGTCATTGTAAATGCTGCCCTGCATTTCTCCGGCCTTTACGGCCTCCAGCGCATCTTCCAGGCCATCGATCCCAAAGATCACCGGCCAGTCTTTGCGGATATAGCCTACTTTCCGGTAGGCTTCCACAGCCCCCAGTGCCATCTCATCGTTATTGGATAGGACCAGTTCGATCTCTGTTCCATATTGGCTAATCAGACGGTTCATACGATTCTCCGCCTGCCCCCGGTTCCAGTCCGCAAACTGATAGCTTAATTTTTCCAGTGAAACATCGTTTTTCATCAGTGTTTTTACCGAATACTCTGTTCTGCTGATGGCATCCTGATGTCCTGCTTCCCCTTCCAGAAGTACATACTGGATCTTTCCATCCTCATTTTTGTCCACTTCCGGATGGCTGTTGATATATTCTGCTGCAATCTCTCCCTGCATGATCCCGGACTGTTCCGCATCACAGCCCACATAATACAGCTTATCCCACTGCATCAGATCTTCCTTTACCGGCTCCCTGTTAAAGAAGATCACCGGAATTTTTTCGTTTCTTGCCATCCGGATGATCCGGTACGGTGCTGTCCGGTCTACAAGATTGACGCAGAGCACATCACAGCCCGCATCAATCATTTCCTCTACCTTTTCGTTCTGTTCCTGCTGATCGTCATTTCCGCTTTTGATCGATACGATGATCCGCCGTTCTTCGCTTTCCATGGTTTTCAGATGCGCCTTCAATTCATCCGTCAGTGCGTTGATAAAGGGGTCATCCTGACTGTAGGTGATTACTCCCACACGCAGAGTTTTCTCTGTCTGGCCTGACTGATCGGAACACCCGGACAGCGCAAGGACCAAACTCCCTATTATAGCAGATAATACTATTGCCATTCTTCTTTTCTTTTTATTCATAGGAATATAAAAACCTTTCTAAATCATCGTCCATAGAAAAACTATCTTTCTGAAACACCTTATATTCTGTTGTATATCCCTGCATTTTATAGAACTTATGCTCTATCTTTCTGACCATTTCTTCCACACTTCTATAACCGATTTCATATCCATCCGGCACAATAAGTCCCTGGATATTTCCCTGATCCAAAAGTGCGATCGTCCTCAGACTGTAGCCCACACCATAAAGCTCTGCGCCCCTGTATTTTCCATTTTCTGCCTGTTCTCCAAGCTCTTCCAGAACTCCGGCA
Source organism: uncultured Emergencia sp. (assembly GCA_902476665.1). GTDB lineage: Bacteria > Bacillota > Clostridia > Peptostreptococcales > Anaerovoracaceae > Senimuribacter. The sequence continues at coordinate 4,011 of CABSEO010000181.1, read as the reverse complement.
TCCAACACCACAAGGGTATCTGCCCTTTTTTCTGCCCCTATCCGTTCCACGATGTTCTGTTCTTTTCTCCGATAGATACACCAGTAGATCTCACTGCCGCTGCCTTCCAGTGCCTCATTCAATCCGCTGATCTCTGACTGTACCGCCTCAGACATCTTCCAGTCGGCAATAATTCCAATCTTTCGCTCTTTCGTTCTCAGCTGTTCTCCCAGACTTCTTCCGATCTCCCGATAATCCGGCTGGATCGCAGGACTGGCAGCTTCTCCCTCTTTTACCGCCAGGCTGTCTGCCATCAGCAAATAGGGTTTATTTCCGCACTCTTTTTTCAGCATATTTTCGGTCTCGCGTCCGGGTGCGGGATACAGGATAAAGCCATCGATATCATTGTCCTTCTGTTCTTTGATAAATTCTCTTTCCGCCTCCGGTCCGTCGATCTCATCGGTGTTACAGATGATCATGTGGACATTGTTCTCTGCTGCAAACTGTTTCATCCCCTTGATCAGGGCATCCCAGCGCTTATCGCCGGACTCCGGAAGGATTACGGCAATCCTGGTCTCTGTAACGTTCTGATCAAAAATCTTCCATACAAAGAAGACCGCCAGCATCAGCAAAAAAAGCTCAATTATAAGAAATTTAATCCGATTCTTTTTCATCTGCCGATCTCCTCTGGATATATTTTTGTGATTCCAGTCTTTCTGCATTTTCCGGTGTATATGGAATTGCAGGGATACGGATCGTGACCCTTGTTCCTTCATCCGGTTCACTTTCTATAGATAGACCATATTTTTCTCCAAACATCAGCCGGATTCTGGAATGCACATTGATCACCCCAACGCCGGAGCCGTGCTTCGGAACTTTGCTGTTGTCCGTCAGGATTTTTTCCAGAACCTCTTCCGGCATACCCATACCGTTGTCTTCAATGGTGATCAGGATGTCCTCCTCTTTCTTTTCTCCACTGACGATAATCCTGCCGTCCTCATCCTCATCCATATTTCCAACACCATAATAAATGGCATTTTCCAGAATGGGCTGGATCACCAGCTTTACGATGCAGTAGTTTTCGATCTCTTTCTCGATCCGGAATTCTGTTTTAAATCGTTCTTTGTACCGTGCCAGCTGGATATTCATATAGCTTCTGCTGTGCTGCAGCTCGTCTTTGATAGAGATAATGGTCTTTCCTCTGGACAGGCTGACACGAAGCAGTTTTGCCAGTTCAGAGATCATACGAACTGCTCCTTCATTTTCCTGGGCTTCCACCATCCAGGTGATAGATTCCAGTGTATTATACAGAAAATGAGGATTGATCTGGCTTTGCAGGGCATCCAGTTCACTTTTTCTCCGTTCATTTTGCTGTCGGATGATCTCATCCATCAGTTCTTCGATCTGCTCATAAGACTTCTGTACCGAATGTCCCAGATGACGGATCTCAGAGGAGCCTCCAATATAAATATCCGGCTTTCCTCCTGCTTCATAGGTCTTAACAGAAGCATCCAGCTCCCGGATCGGTTTGGATATCTTCCGGGATACCAGCTGGTTTCCCTCCAAAAGCATGACCAGCAGGACTAAAATCGTGGCAAATACATAGTAACGGAAATTTTTAAAGTTTGACTCCTGCACACTCTTGGGCACAACACCGATCATCTTCCAGCCGGTATAAGCTACGCTTCTGACAATCACGGTCTCGTTCTGACCATCGGCACGGATCTCGTAGGTTCCATTCTCATATTTTGTAGCTTCCAGACTGTTTTCTTTAAATAATCCGCGGTTTAATTCCGTTCCCCGGGGATGATAGATCATCTCTCCACCCTGGCTGCTCAGATAATAATAGATCCCATCGGAAGAATCGTTGATCTGTTTCATGACATCCCGGATCACAGAATATTTCATATCCAGTAAAAGAACGCCGGTTTCCGGTATTTCTCCTTTATTGACATCCACATAGCTGCTCAGAGAAACCACCCACTGGTACCGATAGGCTCCGTCTTCAAACAATTCCTGGATATGGGGTGTGGAAAAATGTACATTTTCAATTGCATTTTCTGCATTTTTATACCACTCCTGAGTCTGCACCTGCACATTTTTCTTTTCTAACGCCACCGGCTCCGATGCGATCAGTTTTCCTTCATGGTCATACAATGCCACACTCTGAACCTTATCGGAGTTGGTCTCATAAAGAAGACTGAATTGCTCCACAAATTCCCGGCTGGATATATCAAACTGCTGAACCACGTTATAGTTTGCTCCATTAAAGATCTGCCGAATATCCAGCAGATCTGCATTTAACCGGTCTACAGTTCCCTCCACGGTTGCTTCCGTGTTGTCCACTGCTGTTTTTTCCAATGCCAGCTTGAAGCGATGGTACAGCAACAGTCCCATGACAATGATCGTGACCAATGAGATTGCCATAAGGACAGATAGAATGATCGTCTGTATGTTAAATACGGTACTTTTTCTACTTTTCGTTTTCTTTTTTCCCGGAGGCTCTGTATTTGGATGGGGAAACGCCGAATTTCTTTTTAAACACATAACTGAAGTAATTTGCATCCTGATATCCTACTTTTTCTGCTATCTTATAGCTTTTTTCATCGGTGTTGAGTACCAGTTCTTCTGCTCTGTCCATTCGGTAATCCGTAAGATAAGTGACAAAGGGCTGCCCTGTTTCCTTCTTAAAAATAGACGAAAAGTAGGAATTGGATACCCCAAGATCTGCACATACCTCATCCAGTGAAATGTCAGGCTCCATATATCTTTGCTTTACAATATTCTGTGCGTCAGTGATCATACGTCTGGAGGTACTGTTTCTGGTACTTTTCAGTTTTTCGCTGATGGCTGCAGACATATTGATGATCCAGTTTGTCATGGAGGTTTCGTCTAACTGGGTGACTCTTTCGTAAAGGTTTTGTACATTTCCGGAGATATCATTAAAATCCATAGAATTATTGGCACAAAACTTGAAAAATCCGCTGACAATCTCCATGGTAGCCAGATTATACTGACTGATGGTATCTGCATTCTTATGGAGTTTTTCTATCTCCTTGATCGCTTCTTTCCGGATCTCCTCCTGATCTCCCACGTGAATGGCACGGAACAGATCCTGCATTCTTGTTTCTTCCAGGGGAACCGTCTTTTTGGACTCTTTCGGTACTATCTCTGCAATATTGATCGCTCGTTTGGTTCCATATAAGACACGGTAGGACACTGCCTCTCTGGCTCCCTCGTAAGAGATGCTGATATCATGCAGACTATTGCATACGGTTCCGATTCCTGCAGTAACCGCCGCCCCCATAATTCTCCATGCCCAGCGACAGAATCGGTCACAGCTATCCGTCCATTGGCCCATCTCCTCTGAATGAAGCTCCATGATCAAAATTGTGTTGCCCATATAGATAAATTCCTGACAATTACAGTTCTCTGTCAGCCGCTGTTTCACTTCTCGTTCCACGGACATGGATAACAATAAGGGATTCATGCCATCCGGCACATCATTTTCCGAAGTATGAAAGATAATGCAGCAAAACAAAGGTCCCTTCATATCTACCCGATAGTTCTGAAGAAATCGTTCATAGTCCTCTTCGCCAACTCTTCCCTCGATCAGGGAAATAAAGAAATTGGACTGCAGCTTTGGCAGCACTTCCTGAAAATAATCCTCCAGTTTTTTTACATTTAATTTTTCTTCCCGTTCCTTGTCCAGGGTATTTTTCAGCTTCACCAGACTGTCTGACAGTTCTGTGGCGCTGATGGGTTTCAGCATATATTCTTTGATTTCCAGATGAACCGCTTCTTTTGCATATTCAAATTCGTCAAAGCCTGTACAAAGCATAATGTAAATATTCGGATAGTCCTGGTTCAGCTTTCTGGCCAGCTCCAGTCCATCCATGTAAGGCATCTTAATATCCGTCAGCACCACGTCCGGCTGAAGCTTTTCCACCAGCTCCAGAGCCTTCACGCCATTGGTGGCACTGCCTACCACATCAAAGCCCAGATCATTCCAGCGGATCTTCTGTTTCATGA
>CABSEO010000180.1 GCA_902476665.1 uncultured Emergencia sp. | reverse complement strand
GTAGTATCCGGAATTACCGCTCACCTTTTGGTCGGAGTGGGAATTGGGGATAATGTGGATATGCTGATGATTGGAGGGATCATGCTGCTGATTCCCGGCATTGCTATGACCAACGCTATTCGTGATATGCTGATGGGGGATATTGCAACGGGACTTCTCAGACTTTGCAATGCTCTTCTCATAGCAGCAGCCATCGCATGCGGATTTGCATTCACCATTCTGTTTCTGGGAGGTGTGCTATGATTGTACAGCTGGCAGCAGCCTTTTTTGGCTCTATCGGGTTTGCACTGATGCTGAAGATAAAAGGCAGACAGGTTTTATATGCAGGAATAGGCGGTCTGATAACATGGGGTATATATCTGGTAACATTTCCATATCTTCAAAGTGACTTTGAGTGCAATCTGATAGCTTCTATTTTTGTTGCAATTTATGCAGAAGTGATGGCAAGGGTTAATAAAGCACCGGCTACTATTTTTCTGACTGCAGCCGCAGTGCCACTAATCCCCGGAGGAAAGCTTTACTATACAATGTATGGTCTGGTCAGCGAGGATCAGACCCTGTTTGTAGAAAGCGGCACATCGGCAGTCACTATAGCATTGGCTATTTCTCTGGGATTTGTGATTGTTGCGGTACTGAACAAGTATCTGAATCGATTTCTCTGGGTAAGAAAACAGAAAAAGTCTCGCAATAACCATGACGGTGACGGTTCCGCAAATCTTACAAATCCGTAAGTTTCCTGTAATCAAGTTCTATGGAACACCTTCTTCTTTCACGGTACAATGAAAGTACCGGATAGAAGGAGGTGTTTGTTTTGAGAAAGCTTTCTAAACTTTGCGCGGTGATTCTGTTGTTGTGTGTGATTGCGGCTGTACCTACAGTCTACAGAGGCTTCAAGCTGTATGAAAATGCCATGGAAACCGCCTCTGTGGAAGAAAAAGTTTCACAAATTAGAAACAATGCACAATATGTTCCTCTTTCTGACATGGATGAATATTTTGTTCAGGAAATTATTGAGTCTGAAGACAAACGGTTTTACTGGCATTTTGGGGTTGATTTGCTGGCGGTGGCGAGAGCCGTGAAAAATGATCTCATCGCGGGCAGTTTTGTAGAGGGAGGCAGTACAATCACACAGCAGCTTGCCAAAAATATGTATTTTGAATTTGATAAAGTTATGGAGCGAAAAGTTGCGGAAGTGTTTGTAGCCTTTCAGCTTGAGCATAAATATACCAAAGATGAAATTCTGGAGCTTTATCTGAACTGTATCTACTTCGGAGAAAACTGTTATGGCATACAGCAGGCATCAGATTATTACTATGGTATAACTCCGGGACAGTTGACAGAGGAACAGGCAGATAGTCTGGTTTATACCATCAAGTGCCCGAATCTGTACAATCCGGTGGCTATGGCAGAAAACCCTGCAGAGTAATTGACATACTTTTCTTCTCTCAGAATACAATGTACTAATGTGAGTTTCTGGGAGGGAAAATATGATAAATACAACAGACGGCAATCATGATACAAATATGGCCCATATTTGCGGTGAAGTGATAGATGGACTGAAGCTGAATCATAAAACCTACGGAGAGGCTTTTTATACCTTCAAAATAGGAATTGTCAGAAACAGCGGGTATGAGGATCAAATTATCGTCATGGTTTCAGAAAGAATTCTTTGCCAGGCGGATGTGAAAAAAGGTACCATCCTGGAAATCCAGGGACAGGTAAGGACCTATAATGAAGAAGTGGATGGCAGAAACCGGCTGAACATCGTGGTCTTTGCCAGAGAGATGAATGAGGCCGAAGAGGACGCTGCGGCAAAGAATGAGATTTATCTGGAAGGATATCTGTGTAAAAAGCCGGCAGCCAGAACTTCACCGCTGGGCAGAAAAATCTGTGATATCATGCTGGCGGTTAACAGAATGTATAATAAATCCGACTACATACCTTGCATCGCGTGGGGGCGCAATGCACTTTATTCTTCAACCCTTGACGTGGGAGATAAAATAGCTCTTCATGGAAGACTGCAGAGCCGCCAGTATAAAAAGAAATGTGAAGACGGTGATGTATTGGAAAAGACAGCATTCGAAGTATCGATTCTGCAGATGGAAGAGCCGGAATGAAGAAAAAGACGAATCATGAAAGGATTTGTTACCATATGCAACTTAAAACGCATGGAATCTGAAAAAGAAACTGTGCGTTTTTTATGTTTGAATAAAAATAATTTCCTTATATACTGTTTACTTGATATCATTTGGATGGTAGAATAAGAAATAAATGTAATATTCGGAAAATAATGAACATAGCTGTGGGTTACGAAAAAAGGGAGGAGAAGTATGAAAACAACTATTTATAAGTGTTTTGAGATTATTGTTGTTGTAATTGTCATATGTCTGTTGAACTCTTCGTGCAGTTCAAATTACGTAGCTTCTGAAAATCTTGAAATAACAGGCTTTGAGGACAAGCTGGCCGATAACAGGCAGCTTTGCTATGCGGATGAGGATTGTATGATACTTACAGGGGGAACTAGAAACGGTGCGGCTACAGGTTCAATGATTGACACAGATTACATTATAATATATGATCCGACAGATGCAGCAATAAAGGAAGAACTCTATATCAGTGATAAAGTCCATATATACAGTGTGATTCCTTATCGTGATGGTGTGGTTTATTCTTACAGCAAGCTTCAGGATTCGAAACAGGATATTTGGGAATGGAAAATAATTTATCAGAATAAAGATGGAAAAGAAATTTTAGATGAGGGAATATGCTCTGTTTTTGCATTGGTTCCTGAACTAATTCTGCTTAAAGGAAAGCCGGTTTATCTGTTTGAGAATGCAGTGATAGAAAAAGGAGATGTTAAAACATATTCTTGTGGTGTAAAACAGATTTCCGAGATGGAGCCGGACAAAATCATGGAAACATCAGATATGAGACTGTCCGGAATGACTCTGGCCTGCAATGGTACAGAATATGGTTTTTTAGCTAAAAAAGGTTTGAATCTGTACTGTTATATAGGTGATTTGAACGGCATTAAACAGAACTTTGAAATTGACGGACAGGCACGGAGTTTTACCTTGACGGAGGGTTATGCGGGTGTTTCAGCTGAATCTAAAGAGACAGACAGGGAAGATGGCGCCTATCTGTTACAGACCTTTGATTTGAAAAAAGGGAAGACTGAGAATTATAAAACAGAAGAATTGCTGTACGGAATGGCAGGAGGTCCGGGGGAGCACTGCCTGTGTGTTGACTGGGCATTTACGCCTTATGATGTGGATTTAGAGTCCGGAGAACTGAAGGAATTAGATTTAAACGAAGAATATTCCACTCCACCGTCTATCCGATTTTTTCCGCTGAATAAAACTGATTATTTAGTTGAATATCTCTTTGAAGAAAACAATATCACATATGATAAAGTGCATATGAAATAATGTAAAGTCAATGGTCAGATGTTTCAATAATGATAGAATCACCGGATTTTCTGTTGATAAAGATACCTGCTCTGTGATACAATAAAACAAGTATTTGTAAACACGAAAGGAAGGATTCTGATACATGTTTAACAGAGATGGTGTGGATAACAGCACATACAACGTAGAAAACTTTGAATTTATCAAAAAAACTTCTCCCATTGTCGGAGAACTGATTGAAAAGGAATATAACAGACAGAAGAACAACATTGAATTGATTGCTTCTGAAAACTACTGCTCTGAAGCAGTTCTGGCAGCCTGCGGAAGCTGCCTGTCATGGAAATATGCGGAAGGTTATCCTTATGTGAGAACATCGGGAAATACCAGCAGATACTATGGCGGTACCAAGTTTGTGGATGAACTGGAGGAATACTGCTGCGACAAGTGGAGAGAGGTTTTTGATACCGATTACCATGTGAACGTGCAGCCTCACAGTGGTTCTCAGGCAAACTTTGCGGCTTATAAAGCCATTCTGCAGCCGGGAGATACCATCCTGTCTCTTTCGCTGGACAATGGAGGACATCTGACTCACGGTTCTTCTGTAAACTTCAGCGGAAAGTTATATAACATGGTGTTCTACGATGTAGATGAAAAAGGCTTTATTGATATGGAGGATGTGAGAAAAAAGGCACTGGAATATAAACCGCAGCTGATTCTGACAGGTGCCTCCGCTTATTCGAGAATTATTGACTTTGCAGCCTTTGCAGAAATCGCAAAGGAGGCAGGCGCTTATTTCATGGTTGATATGGCTCACATTGCAGGACTTGTGGCAGGTGGAGTTCATCCGTCTCCGTTTGGCTATGCAGATATTGTAACCACCACCACTCATAAAACTCTGAGAGGCCCGAGAGGCGGACTGATTTTTGCAAGACCTGAACTTGCCAAGAAGATTGACAGCGCTGTGTTCCCGTATGCTCAGGGAGGGCCTTTGGAACATGTGATTGCCGGAAAAGCTGTATGCGCAGAAGAAGCTCTTCAGCCATCCTATAAAGAGTATGCCGCACAGGTTGTGGCAAACTGTAAAGCTTTCTGTGATGAATTCCTGAAACTGGGATATAAAGTAGTAACAGGTGGAACTGATAACCACGTATTCCTGCTGGATCTGCTAGACTTCCCGTTCAGTGGAAAGGATCTGCAGGATCGTCTTGACGAAGTTGGCATTACTCTGAATAAGAACTGTGTGCCGGGTGAAAAGCGTTCTCCAAAAGAGACCAGTGGCGTCCGTATCGGTACAGCACCGATGACTACCAGAGGCTATAAGGAAGAGGACTTCAGAGAGGTTGCCCGTAAAATCGATAAAGTGATTAAAGAAATGATGAAATAAGAGATGAGATTAAAAAGCCCTGAAGCGAGAACGCAGAAAGGGCTTTTTTGATTTATATGAGAAAATACGGATGAAACAGGAACGCATATTGACAACAGAGTGTGATAAAATAAAACAGATGAAGATAAAGCATGAAAATATCCTGTTTTTAGGACCTAAGACCTCAATGCAGAACTTGTTTACGGAAGGAAACTGTGGTAAACTAATTATGTATGTTTACGCCAATTTTGGAGGATATGAAAATGAGAATTTTACTGGACGGTATGGGCGGAGATCATGCGCCTGATGAAATTGTGGCAGGAGCAGTGGCCGCGGCAAAGGAAATTGACGAAGAAATTTTGATTATCGGAGACAGGCAGGCTATTGAGACTGCTTTGAATAAAGCAGATTATGCCGGAACCGGAATTCAGATTATAGAAGCTTCAGAGGTGATTACCAATGATGAGGCAC